>JAUVUV010000404.1 GCA_030604975.1 Candidatus Glassiibacteriota bacterium
GGCGAGCAACAATGGAGCGTGTTTTTCCCCGGGCAGACAACGCGGGTTATTAAAAGTTGCCAACTCTGGCGAGTTGCGGCACCGAAACGCTTTTTGCCTACTTTTGTGCATGAACAAAAGTAGGAATCAAACACAGGCTGAGGATGACTAAGAAGAAAAATGCATTAGCCCGCTTTCTTTGTTTTTTTACCGGACACTACTGACAATAAATCATTCAGGCAGGGGGAAATATTGTATCAGATCAGCGTACAGACCAGGGCACGCACCGAGCTTGTGGACATCACCTCCCAGATCGCCGGTGTTGTGAGCGAGGCGGGTATCGGCGACGCACTCTGCAATGTTTTTGTTCCGCATACCACAGCCGGAGTGACAATCAACGAGAACGCAGATCCGTCCGTTGTTCACGACATACTGAAAGTGGTGGACTCGGTTATTCCCTTCCACGATCCAGGCTACAGGCACTCCGAGGGCAACAGCGCCGCCCATATCAAGAGCAGCATCCTCGGCTGCAGCTTGAATGTTATCGTAGAGGGCGGAAGCCTGAAACTGGGCACGTGGCAGGGAATATTTTTTGCAGAGTTCGACGGGCCGAGGAGCCGGAAGGTGTGGGTGAGTTTTTCAGCTCTTGTCTAAAACCTAGTCCCGGTAAAAAATTTGCGGAGTTCGACGGACCGAGGAGCCGGAAGGTGTGGGTGAGTTTTTCAACACTTGTCTAAAACCTAGTCCCGGAAAAAAATTTGCAGAATTCGATGGACCGAGGAGCCGGAAAGTGTGGGTTAGTTTTTCAACGCTGATCTGAGTTTCTTTTAATCGAAAAGAATTCCTCGAAGCTTTGGTTCGGGGTAATCCGCCCCGGGGGATCAATAGGTAATCCCCCTTAAAAAAGGGGGAGACAGGGGGTTGTCTCCATGTGTCCACCCTCGGGGAGGAGATAAGATAAATCAAATTTATCATTTTGATACTCCGCGGCTTGCTGCGGGGTAGTTCATTCTCCATCAATTCGGCAGAATTTTGTAATAAAGGAGGATTCTGGAAAAGCGATTTTTCAGGAGGTTTCTTCCACTGTCAAGCCCGGCTGCGGGTCGAGAAACATTATCCTGGGGTTGCCTTCTTTGCGGAAAACCTCGATCAGCCGCTCCGGATTGTGATGAAGAGCAATGATGGTGCCGCCCCCGCCAGCGCCGGCAAGTTTCGCCCCCAGAGCGCCGCTTTTACGGGCAAGCTCGATATAACGGTCGTTGACCTCGCCTGAGGCTCCCAATTCCTGTTGTATCTCATGGTTACGGTTCATCAGAGCGCCGAGGCCTTCCCAGTCCTTGCGAATCAGCGCTTTCTTGCCCAGTCTCGCCAGCTCCCCGATTTCCCGGTAACCCTCCACCACCACCGGGTCGCCGTCCAGCCACCGCTCGCGCACCGGCCGGAGCACTGAGCCTGAAATCCGCTGCACGCCGGTGTGTACTACCACAAAGGGTAGCTCATCTACAAAACCGGCCAGAGTCTCCACAGTGGCGTAAGCCTCCTCGGACAAGTCGCGATAGACCTCCTTGGTGCGGAAATCAATGTAGTTCAGGCCGCCGAAAACGGTCATATACTGGTCCTGGTAGCCGCACTGAATGTCCATGTAGTTGAGCTCAATATAACGGATGGTCTCTGCACACTCGTAGCGGCCCATCTTTTTACCCAGAAATTTGCATACCGAGCTGAATACTGCAGCCAGCATCGCTGTGGATCCGGCAAGTCCGCTTCGTAAAGGAATCTCGCTCGTGCCCTCGAGACGGAAACGCTTATCGGCGATTCTCAGGTAGCGGATCACGCTCTTGGCGATATCGAACACCCCACCGTCGAGACGAAGGGCTTTCTCGTTGCGAATTACCGTTTCCTCTTCGCCAAAAGCCAGTTCCAGGCGTTTTGCGCTCCTGAGACGAACATTGGCCCGGCAGCCGAGAGTACAGGAAATCAGGCTGCCGCCATAGCCATCCGTGGGGTTGCCGATAACTCCCGCTCTGGCTGGAGCTGAAGCCTGGATCATAGTTTCCTCGACAGGTAGTGCCTCAATGTATGACCGTATTTTTCATCCTGCAGGGCGAAATCGACAAATGCCCTGAAATAGCTTTCGTAATTGCCGATATCGTAGCGGTGCTCGTTTTGATTCAGAAGCACCGCGAATACCGGCGCGCCTTTCTTGATCAGCAGGCCGATCGAGTCTGTCAACTGAAGTTCGCCGCCCTTGTCTGGAATGGTCAGGTCGATGGCTTCGAAAATCGCCGGGCTGAACACGTAGCGTGCGGCAATCGCCAGATCACTCGGGGCCTCCTCGATATTGGGCTTTTCGACCAGCCCTTCCATAGTGAAAACTCCTTTTTCCAGCTCCTTGCCCACCTGTACCACACCGTAGCGGAAGACCTCCTCGCGGGGAATCCTTTCGATAGCCAGGGTGCAGGCGGCGTTGTTTTTCAGGTGGAAGTCCATCATCCGTTTCAGCAGGTTATGGCTCGGGCGGCTGCCGCCGATTATCGAATCACCGAGAGCGCAAACAAAAGACTCGTTTTCCATCAGATCGCGGGCCAGGCTCACCGCATCTGCCAGACCCTTCTGCTCGCTCTGACGAACGTAGTAGAAACTGACATTCAACTCCTGGTATTTCATCTCCTGGATAATGCTTGACTTGCCGCTCTGATGGAGTTCCTTGAGCAGGTTCACATCCTTGTCGAAATGATCCTCGATGGAGCGCTTTTTCCTTCCCGTGACAAAAAGGATCTGTTTCAGGCCTGCACCCTCGATTTCCTCGACAACATACTGCACGACCGGTTTTCTGCCTACCGGCAGCATTTCCTTGGGCTGGCTTTTGGTAGCCGGAAGAAGGCGTGTGCCGTGTCCGGCAACCGGGATAACCGCCTTTTTGATTTTCATTTTTGTCCTCCGCCTCAACTGGTGGGTTTGAATGGTCGAGATTTCAGTTTTGGAAAAAACTCTCACTCCCTGTAAATGCCCGAATTCGGTGGGTGGGGAGCCCGGTTTGTTTTCATTAAGTTAGAAGAAGCCGGAATGAGTTGTCAACGCTTTTCTCCAACTCCTCGCACCGGAGCATTCAGTCCTGTTCAAGATGACTGATCAGAAAGCCGCTGCTGCTTGTAA
>JAUVUV010000412.1 GCA_030604975.1 Candidatus Glassiibacteriota bacterium
ATAATGGAATAAAGGATGTATAGCTTTTAACATCAGTGCGCGTTGCCAAGGGATTAAAAGGACAATTCAGCAGGCAGCGGCGAACTCGCACGCAGGAGATTTTGCCAGGCGTGGGAGGCGATACATGGCATCACCGGGTTCAGATCAGCGGCGAAGGGCGATGCGGGTGGCGGTTGTCGGTGGGGGGCCTGCGGGATCTTTTTTCGTCCATTGCCTTTATAAACAGGCGCAGGAGCGAGGCCTGCCGGTAGAGGTGACAGTATTCGAGCCGAAAAAATTCGAGCATAGAGGAGCCTTTCATTGCAATTTCTGCCAGGGGGTGATCTCTGCTGGACTTCTGGCTTCCATGGAAAAGATAGGCCTGTCGATACCGAGGCAGGTAATTCAGGCCCGGATCAAAAGCTACCGGCTGATTACCCTGGGAGGGGAGCTCCTCCTTCCGGTGCCTGGCAACCAGGAAATCTATACTGTTTTCCGCGGCCATGGGCCGGTGTCGGAGAAGGCAGGCGCGATAAGTTTCGACCAGTTTTTGTTGGATAAGGTACTGGCTGGTGGAGCAGTAAAAACACAGGTTTTGATCAGGGAGATCGAGATCAGGCGCAACGCCGAGGATCCGGTTACCCTGATCGACCACGAGGGCCGTTCATATCGAGCCGATGTCGTGGTGGGAGCATTCGGTGTTAACTCTGAAATCGGCCATCAGTTCGAAAAACTCGGTTTCGGATACCAAAGTCCCAGCACGAGCAGCGCCCTGCAGGCGGAGTTTCGCACGGATGACGATGGTATTCTGAGGCAGTTCGGCGATGAGATAAAAATTTTCGCATTAGGGCTTTACCCGATCCGCTTTGCTGTAATTACTCCCAAACGAAATCACATTACTGTTTCTCTTATTGGGCAACATCTGCGTTCCGAGCACCTGGAGCGGTTTATGCAACACCACCTGGTGCAGAAACACGTTCCCGCGAGTTTGGAAACTACTGCACCCAGATGCGGGTGCTCACCTCTATTCCCCATTTCTGACGGGAGGGAACTGGCTGCGGAGCACTGTATGATTATCGGTGATTCTGCTGTGTCGAGATATTACAAAAACGGGATCGATAGCGCGTTGCGCTCGGCTGAGCTGGCGGCTGAGGTTCTGGCAGAATACGGGCCTGAACAGGCAGAGCAGCTGCGCCGTTACTATACCCGGCGGATCAAGAGAATGTTCAGCATGGACAACTCTCTGGGCCGGGTGCTTTTCCGCGTGCACGACTGTATCAGCCAGTTGCCGTCAATGGCCCGCGCCCATCTGGAGATCGCCAGGGGTGATTACGGTTTGACCGGTCACAGCCGTAAAAAATTGCACTGGCTTCTCTGGAACATGTTTTCCGGTGATGCCTCGTACAGGAAAATCTTCTTGCACTGTCTCGACCCTCTCCTTCTGTTCCATATTATCCTGGCAACCTTGAGAACTCATTTTACCGCCGGATCAGAGTCTCACTTGGGGAGAGGAAAGGATGAGTGATTCAATTTCAGATTCCGGCACCCTGCGGGTGCTGATAGTCGGCGGCGGACCGGCAGGTTCTGCTTGCGCTCTTTCGCTGGTCAGGCAGGCGTCGCGGATGGGACGCAGGGTAAAAGTTACCCTGTTCGAGCACAAGAGTTTTGGAACGCATTACAACCAGTGCGTAGGGGTGCTCAGCCCGCCGATTGTGCAGATCATGCGGGACTATCTGGGACTGTCTCTGCCTGGAGAACTGATCCAGCGCACGATCAAAGGCTACTGGCTGCATACTGACCGACGGAGCATTTATCTCACCGATTCTTCAACCGCAGATCCGGAGCTTTCGCTGGTTACTCGCCGGGTTTTTCTGGACGGTTACCTGCTGGCAAAGGTGGAGAAAGAAGGGGTTGATATTTTCCCCGCTCGGGTCACCGACATGGAATTCAACAGCGACAGGGTGAATCTCTATGCCGAAAACGGCAGTTTCGAGGG
Source organism: Candidatus Glassiibacteriota bacterium (assembly GCA_030604975.1). GTDB lineage: Bacteria > Gemmatimonadota > Glassbacteria > GWA2-58-10 > GWA2-58-10 > JAUVUV01. Next base: position 1,976 of record JAUVUV010000412.1, read on the forward strand.
AGATATCCTGGTGGGCGCGTTCGGCCTGGACAGACAGATGTGCGAGGCCCTGGAGCGCAAGACCGGTTACCGACCGCCTGATTTCCTGGAAACCGTGGTGACCAAAATGCACCCGGGCCAGGAGCTGGTCAACTCTTTCGGCGATCAGATACACGCATTCCTGCCCAGGCGCAAAGACATTGAGTTTGCCGCCCTGGTGCCCAAAGGCGACCATATTACAGCCATTGCCGCCGGCCGAAGAGTGACCTCCTCGACCCTGCGCGAGTTTCTCGCCTCCCCGGTTTGCTTGAGGGTCCTTAAATTCCCATTTCAGGTCAAGGACGTATTCAAGGGCAATTTCCCGATTTGTCCGGCAAAGCACTTTTACGGCGACCGTTATATCACTATCGGCGACAGCGCTGGACTGGTCCGGCCTTTCAAGGGCAAGGGGATCAACACTGCTATCATCAGCGGGTATTTTGCAGCGAAAAATATTCTCGAGAGAGGGATCAGCCGGAAAGCCCTCTCCCAGATAGAGAACGATTTCGCCGAACAGATCGGTGACCTCTGGTACGGCAGGACTGCCCGCTTGATGGCCGATTACCTGAGCAGGTTTTCAGCTTTCGACCCGGTTCTGGAAGTCGCCGAGAATGATCAAGACCTGCGGCAGGCCCTTTTTGACAGCGTTTCGGCCCATGATACCTACCATAATATCTTCAAACGCTTGATTTCCTCTCCCTCGCGCATTCTGAAATTGGCCAGAGCTTTCGGATACCATTTTCTGCTGGGTGGTTTCCTCAGGGATGCCGGCCGGGAAGGCAAATAGTATTTACTCCAGCCGTTTTTATCCGTTAAATTTGACAGGTTGGTCACTTTCACCGAGATATTATCAAAGGGTGAATAAAAGGAAACTGATGGCGGAACAGTTGTGCAGCTATTTCGGCCAGTGTGGTGGAACTGGTTGCAGATAACTGAGTTATAATTAAACTGCTACAGGCTGAAGCCGGTAATAGTTTAATCGAAAAAAATTCCTCGGAGCTCCGCTCCGGTGTAGCCCACTCCTGAGACACGCGTAGCCCGCGGGGGGGGCGGGGGGATGAAATTGTGGCATCAGATTTATAAAAAGAATTCCAAACAGAT
>JAUVUV010000475.1 GCA_030604975.1 Candidatus Glassiibacteriota bacterium
AAATTCCCTGGAAAGGCTTGATCAGCAAAAGCAAAGTGGCCCTCTGGCTGTGTTCTGTTTACATACCGAGTTCTCGCGCAAGATCCCTGCCGATACTCCGGCTAAGGCTGGAAAGAGTCGTGTGAAAGTCGTAAATCGAGTTGATATAGTTAATCTCGGCCTGGGCGAAATCCACCTGGGCCTGGCGCAGTTCAAGGATGCTGGCTGCCCCCAGCCGGTATCTTTCCTGCTCAAGCTCCAGTGACTGTTCCCGAAGGCCTTTGCTCTCCCGGAGAGCGAGGTTTCGTTCGTGGAGGTGAAGCATGTCCAGGTAATACTCCCGCACCTGGCGTTCGGTATCAAGCCGTGTGGAGACCAGGTCGTATTTGAGATTGTTCAACTGGACCTCGGTATAACGGTTCCTCCTGAAACGGACGAAAGAGTCCCAGATATTCCAGCTCATGTTGAAACCGAGACCGCGACTCTTATTCAGGTTAGGTATCAGTTGCAGCCCGTCCTCTCTACGTGAAAAGCTGAGGCTGGTACTGATAGTTGGCAAGTAAGCCAGGCGGTTCATCCAGAGAGTGTTCTCCTGCTGCTTGATCTGGTAGTGTAAACTGCGCACATCGGGGTGGTTCTCCATGGCTTCTTCCACCAGCTTCTCCAGGTCTAATTCAACTCTTTGGATTGCGAACTCGTCCACCAGGCCGAAATCCCGGTCGAGATCGCCACCCATCAGCCGGTTGAGTTCCATTTTTGCATTTTTCAGGGCGTTTTCCCGCTCGAGGATGACCAGTTCCTGGTCCTTGAGATCGACCTGGGCCTGCAGCACATCAAGCTTAGTCACTGATCCCACAGAAAATTTCGCCTCGGCAAGGCGAAGCTGGTCACGCAGACTTTCGGCGCGGTTGCCGGCTGCCAGGAGCAGTTGCTGCTGGCGAAGGGTAGCGAAATATGCCCGGCGCACCTGGTCAACTATCAGGAGTTCAGCGGTATTGAGCCGGCTCCGGCGTTCTTTGTGGAGGAACCGGGCGTTTTTCATCTCGAAATATTTACTCGCTGCATTGAACAGGGTAAAACTCATATACAGCGAGCCATAGCTCGACTTGCTGATACCGCCCATGGTGCGCAGCACGCCGCTCGGGTCGAGAAAGGAAGTGGTGCTGTTGTTCTGGCTTATGCCATACCTGGCGCTTAGATTGGGAAGATAGTTGCCCCAGGCCTGCAGAATATCACCCCTAACGGCCCGCAGGTTTTCCCGCGACTTGTTGTAATTCGGGTTTCTAGCCAGCGCGGCGTCGATACAGTCGTCGAGAGTCATCACACTTCCGCCTGCAGCCTCGCCACCCTCCTGAGCGCTGGCTGTCGACATGCCCACCGGGAAGAGAGATGTCAGGTTGTAGGTGTGATAAAAGGGAACCGATGAATCAATCAGAGGGGAAGCAGTTCTTTCGCTTTCTCCACCGGACAGAGACGGCGTTGCCAGAACAGTGGCCAGAAAAAATGAGATTATACAGATGCGAAAAGCACCGGGAGTGCGGTTCATTTGGAGGCCTCCAAAATAGAAAAAAAGTTAAAAATGTTTAATCTTTCAGGATTCATTTACATTCATCTAAGACACTCTTAAGCTCCGGATTGTTTCATTTTTTTTAACTGTGGGCTTTCAGGCTAAATCATTCAGGCTGATTCAAGTTTTTCCGGGCCGGTTCTTTTCCGGGCGCTCTTTGAGGCAGGATTATTGCTCCGGACACAAGCAGAAAAGCCCCGAGTGCCAGTAGCGGGGCGGGCACGTCAGCAGTACCCTCGATCCACCCGTAATTGCCCGGTAGCATGAGGTTCAACAGAATCAGCGCCAGGCTGTTATGCACGAGATGAAAAACCACGGCCGGCCAAAGGGATGCCGTACGGAGAGCGATCCATGTGATAAGCATTCCGATCAGGCACAGCACCGGGGCACGCCAGAGATCGAAGTGAAAAAGGGCGAAAGCTGCTCCCACGCCCACTATCACCACCGGGCGGCTCATGCTGAGCAGTGCCGACCTGAGCAGGACCCCCCGGAAAAGGGCTTCCTCGAGCAAGGCCGGCATAAGCCCGACACAGAAAAGGGCCCAAGCCAATGACTCTCCGCTTTTAAGGCTGAAAAAATCGATCATGGTTTCGAAATAGCCCTCAGGCGGAGGAACGCACCTGGCCAGCCATGCCTCGAGCTGGGGTGTGAAAAACACCGTGCCTGCCCCCATCAATCCACCCCCGGCCAGCGAGGAAAAACCGCATGGTACCAGGCCCAAACTTCGAGATAAGCTATATCTCTTGACAGCAAAAAGGAGGGCAAGAGGCAGGCCGAGAGCCAGCAGTTCAATCAACAGGCCCATGCTGAAGCGGGAGTCACCAATCAACTCGAAAACGCCTGGTTCGAAAACTTGAAACGCCCGGACTGTAAGAAGCATTGTCCCCATCGAAAAGCAGAGCACAACAAGCGCCTCGGTGAGGGTCGGCATACTGGCATCTTTGGGGGCGGTGTGTCTGATATTGTTCGTATTCATGCCCAATAAGCGGGATCATAAAAGCAGGGAAATAATGAAAAATAATTGAAAATTAAGAGATAAAGTAAGTTAACCGTGAGCCAAA
>JAUVUV010000078.1 GCA_030604975.1 Candidatus Glassiibacteriota bacterium
GGCGCACCCGGGTGCGCCCCTGCAAAAGAGGGCGAAATTAGAACATTATCCCGAACAATCATCCGCCTTTTGGTGTTTCTTCTCTGGGCCACAGTTCTGGGGGCAGGGGATTTCACCCCGCCGGAAGGCTTTATTCGTCGCGAGGCGATCCAGTTTAAAGAAACCGGCAAACTGAGCGAAAAGGCCATTCGCCTTGCCCTGCCGGACAGCATCTCGGCAGCACTCGTGCTTGATACCCTGGAGGCAGTGCAGAAACTGCTCCATAGAAAGCTGGGTTACTACCGCTCGCGAATCGTGTCCCACCGCTGGATCAGGAGTCTGAGGGGCAAAGTTAGCGGGCTCGAAGTGCGTATCGAACCTGGTGAGGTTACCCGCCTGGGCCGGATGGAGGTGAGGGGGGCAAGTCCGCTGGAAAAAAGAAAACTGCTCGAACTATGCCAGTTGAGTCCAGGGGATGCGGTCACGGAGAAGAGAATGGAAAAAACCCTAGAGGCGATTGTCCGATTCTACGCGGGCCGGGGATACCCGTTCTGCGTCTCGCGCGTGGCCGAGGTAGGCTGGGAGAGCCACGGCGGCCTGGCGCTCGTTTTTTCGATCGAGCGGGGCAGGTTTGTCAGAATCGGTCGTATCCATATCAATGGAGCGAACCAGACCAGGCCGGAGATTGTCAAGCGGATCGCCGCTCTGGCCGAGGGTGAGCCGTACAATGAAAAGCGGATAGAGCGGGCTGTCGAGCGCCTTCTTGTCTCGGGGCTGTTCAGCCGGGCTTCCCGGCCCCGGGTCTCTGCTGGCGCCGAGCCGGGGCTGGCGGATTTGCACCTGAGCCTACGCGAATTCCCCGCGCACCGTATCGAGGCGGCCATAGGCTCCGGCGGTGGCGGCCGAACGAGCGGCCTGGCCGGAGTTGTGCGAATAGACCTGTCAAACCTTTTCGGCACGGCACGTAAAGCCTCTATCAACTGGCAGCGCCCGCGTAAAGAGTGGGTCTCGCTTCAGCTTGCCTACCGCGAACCCTGGCTGGCGCATCTCCCGATCGGGCTGGAGGCGGCTTTCAGCCAGCATGTGCGTGACTCCCTTTATACAAACACCGGGGGCCGGATCGCGCTCAGCTCCGAGCTAACTGACCGCTTGAGAGTGCACCTGGGAACCGAGTACAGTGAGGCGAGCCCGGGCAGCGAAACCTATTTATTGGCTGAAAGCTCCACGTTCTGGGCCGTAACCGGGAAGGCCGCCTGGTCGAACGTCACTCGCCCGCTCAACCCGGCCGCAGGATTTGAGCTTTCGGGCAAAGCCGCGGCAGGCACAAGGCGTACCGATTCGGGACGCATGAGGGAATTGCGCACCATGCTCCGGATGGGCCTTTACCAGCCCCTTGCACCAAGATCCCACATTCTGGCACTTGCTTGCGGTTTAGGCCTTGTCTCGCGGGGACAATCCGCGCCTGAGGACATCCCTTACCACGCCCGTATACCGATCGGCGGGGCACTTGGAGCAAGCGATGGAGCCATGGTGCGCGGCCACATTGAGGAGGAAGCCCGTGGCCGGCGGGTCGGCTGGATGAACCTCGAATACAGGTACCTTATTGGAGAAAACAACCGCCTGTTTGCATTTTACGATCTCGGCGCAGCAGGGCTATCAGCCACTGCAAAAAACTACTTACCCGGAGAAGAAAGCACAAGCTGGAGAACGGAGTATTTCCAAGGCTATGGTGCCGGCTTGCAGCTTGAAAGCCGGCTGGGTCTTCTGCAACTCTCAATAGCTTTCACACCAGAAAAAGGGCCCGGCGGAGGCAGACTTCACCTAAGGTTGGCTGAGGGTTTTTAATCAGGCATTTCAGGGAATTTTCCTTGTTATTGCTCTTAAATTACTCTATATTATTGCCTAAAGAATTATTCAAGCTAACTTATCATCGGGCCATAGATTAATTGAGGGGGTATAGGATGATCAATCACGATATCGCTTCGCCATGGGTTGAACTCGCCCTAAAACTTGCCGGCGAAGCGGTGAATCAGGTGCAAAAATGTTCACAAAAATCAGGGGCAGCGGTCGTTGAAACCCGCGATGCGACAACCGGCAGCTACCGTTACTGGGACACCGAAACCCTGCGCATTGATAAAGAAATTGAGGAATTATATATCGATCGGCTCGCTGAGAAAGGAATCGACGCGATTGTGCTTAGTGAAGAAGTGGGCAGCTACAAGGTGGAACCGCGTACCGCGCCGGAGATCAAGCTCGACCGGCCGATCTATTTTGTCAGCGACCCGTTTGACGGCAGCCTGCTATATAAGCGCAACATTCCCGCTTTCTGGTTTTCCGCGCTGGCAATCTATACCCGCCCGGAAAAGGTGGATATCGCCGAGCCGCTAACCGCAGTAGTTGTCGATCTTTCCTCGAGGATGGTCTATTACTGTGACAGCGAGCAGAGTTATGAAGGTACCCTGGACTCCTGGGGCAAGGTCGATAACAGAAAAGTGCTCAAGCCAAGCAATACCAAAAATCTTGCCGATGCCTTCCTAGAAACCTATCTGATGAAACCGCATTACATGTACCCAACTACAGAACAGTTCAAATTCCTGTTCAACAGCGTGAAATTCATTCTCCCCAATGGTGGTCCCTGCGGTTTCTGTGACGTGGCCAGCGGCAGGATTGATATCTATTTCGGTTTCAAGCAGCCACACACGGACATCTATCCCGGGCTTGCTGTGGCAGAGAAAGCCGGTTGCATGGTCACCACGTTCGAGGGTCATCCGGTGAAGTTCGAAGACCAAGTGGAAAAACGATACAATGTGATCTGCACCGCCAATCCGACGATCCACGAGAAAGTGCTGAATCTCTTGGCGGACAACAATATCAAAGACACCGTTGGTATCGAGGAGGACGAATAATATGTTTAGCGCCAATGACTATTTCGACCTGAAAGAATGTCCATTTCCGGCAATCTATAACGGGCTCGAATATGTCTGGGAGGCGATTCCGAAAATCAAGGATGTGCTGAGCGAAAATCTTAAACCGGATATCCATTCTTCGGTCAGGATCAGCCCCCATACCTTCATCGGGGAAAACGTTCAAATTGGCGCTAACACGGTTATACAGCACGGAGCTGTGATCCTCGGGCCAGCGATAATCGGCTCCGACTGCGAGATTCGCACCGGTGCATACCTCCGTCCTGATGTAATCATGGGAAATGGTGTGACTCTGGGAAACAGCTGTGAGTTCAAGAACTGCTTTCTGCATAACGAGGCGAATGTGCCGCATTTCGCCTACGTCGGAGACAGCATTCTGGGTTACCGGGCTCACCTGGGAGCCGGAGTAAAGATTTCAAATGTGAAACTCATTTATGAAACGGTCAAGGTTAAGAGCCCCGAGGGAGTGATCGATACCGGGCTGATCAAGTTCGGCGCGATCCTTGGGGACAAAACCGACATCGGCTGCAACAGCGTGCTTAATCCCGGCTCCATGATCGGGCCCGAATCGATAGTTTACCCCAATTCCTCCTGGCGCGGAATTCTTCCGGCTAAAAATATCGTAAAGCTCAGGCAAACTTTCGAGGTCGTCCAGCGAAAGGGATAGCATGATCTCAACTGCCGGTCGACTTCCTCCTTCCCGCTGGCTGGAAGCTCTCGAAAAGGGTCTCCTTGACAGCCAGCTGCGCAATAATGTAGGCGATGACAACAGCCTGCTCATCGAACACAAAAATGTCCTGTATCGGGCCCTTCACGGCTACCTGGCCAGTTTCGACGACTCAAAACCGGTCTGTATCGTTCGCGCCCCCGGCAGAATAAACCTGATTGGCATGCATGTTGACCATCGCGGTGGTTGTGTCAACCCGATCGCGATCAAGGAAACCGTGGTTGTGGCCTCCCCCAGGCAGGACGACAGGGTGAACCTGGCCAATGATAACCACGATTTCCCCGAGCGGGATTTCCGTGTCAGTGAAGAGCTTCCCGAAAAGCCGGTGGCTGACTGGGACGACTGGACGGCGAAAAATCTCCAATCGCTTGCCGCTCGAGGCTTGAGTGGTGACTGGAGCAATTACTGCCGCGCTGCGGGCTTCTATCTGGCTAACCTGATCTGGCAGGAAAAAGACCTGCCGCCATCAACTTTCAAGGGCATGGACGTTTTTGTCGCAAGCAACATGCCCATGGCTGTAGGCCTTTCCAGTTCGAGCACACTGGTTGTCTCGATGGCCCTGCTTTTCAGCCTGTTCAACAATTGCGAAATCGACGATACTGCGATGATCGACCACTGCGGCACGGCTGAATGGTATGTCGGCACAAGGGGAGGAAAAGGAGATCATGCGGCAATAATCTTGAGCAGACAGGGCAAAATCACGCAGATTGCTTTTTTCCCGTTTGAGACACGAAACCTCTCCTTTCCGAAGCAATACCGTGTCGTTGTCTGTAATTCACTGGTCTTGAGCCGCAAGGGTGCCGCAACCCGGCATGCATTCAACGAGCGGATTGCAAGTTACGAAATCGGTTTTCTTCTGCTGAAAAAAATCGTCGCAGCGAGTGGACTTGATGAAAGCTCTATCCGTATGCTGCGTGATATAAGCCCCCAGAACCTGGGCCTGAACGACCGCGAAATCCTGGAACTTTTGCTTGAACTTCCCGAAAGAGTCGGCCGCAAAGAGGTAGATACCGAACTGGAAGCTGAACACCAAGAGCTATTACGCAAGCTCTGGCAGACTCACCCGGAGCCTGTGAAGGGCTACCCGATCCGCGATGTCTGCCTTTTCGGGGTAGCCGAGTGCCTGCGCGCAAAGCTGACCGCCGGGATACTCAAAAAGGGCGGGATCGAGGAATTCGGGCGCCTGATGAATATCTCCCATGACGGAGACCGGATCACCCGCTTCAACGGCGAAAGCTGGGCGCCGTGGCAGAGTAAGCTCACCAGAGAAACACTGAGCACAAGTTCTGCCGAGGAACCACTGCTGCACATGCAGCCTGGAGGCTACCGGGTGAGCACTCCCCAGATCGACCGACTGGTCGACCTCTGCCTGGAAACTGACGGAGTGCTCGGGGCCAGGCTGACCGGAGCCGGACATGGTGGATGCATTGCGGCTCTCGTTCACCAGGATGCAGTGGAGCAGTTGCTGGCAAGGCTCGAAAGCGGTTACTACGCACCCCGCGGCAGCTCCACTGTGGCCGAGGTATGCCGACCGCTTGCCGGCTCGAATTTTTACCAGGCGTCCTAGTTGATTCTCTACTGCAAAATAGAATAAATCTCTAACACGGTTTTGCCGTACCTTTATTATTAATCCAACCCAGCGTAAGAGACCATGGCCGAAAATATTCTTCCGAACAACATCTTTCAGCCTGAATTCGAGTGCGCAAGCCGCGATTACATTCTTGATATTCAGACCGAAAGACTGCGCAAGGTGGCGGCCTAGACTGCCGGGAGGCAGTTGGGGCAAGGCCCTAAGGGTTATCTTCAAAAGGGGATTCGACAATGGAGTTTGACAGATTTTTCAGCGTTGCGGGAAGCAGGCTGAAAAGCAGCAAGATCAGGGAACTGATGAAACTTGCCGGCGAACCCGGTATAATCTCGATGGCCGGCGGCATGCCGGACGCCGAACATTTTCCTTTCGAAGAGATCAGGAAAATAATCGATAGCTGGGATGCTGGCAAAAGGGCCGCTGCACTTCAATACGGCGCAACCAGCGGGTATCCGCCTCTTGTGGAGCAGATCGCCGAATATGTTTCGGCTTCCGGTGTGGAAACCGACGGCCAGGCGATCCTGCCCACAACAGGAGCGCAGCAGGCGATCCAGCTTCTTACCCGCATTTTCTGCGACCCCGGAGATACGGTACTTGTCGAACTGCCGACCTTTATCGGGGCAGTGGCGGTTTTTATCGGCTACGGGGCTGATCCTGTCGGCCTTCTGATGGACGACCAGGGGTTGATCCCTGGAGAGCTAGAAAAGAAAATCACTGAACTCAAGGAGCGGGAAGGCTCACCAAAATTCCTTTACACCAACCCGACTTTTCAGAACCCCTCAGGCATCACGATGAGCCAGAACCGCAGGGATGAAATCTACTCGCTCTGCAGCCGCTACGACCTGCCGATCATCGAGGATGATCCTTACTACGAGCTTTATTTCGAGGGAGGGCCAGAGGATTACAGGAGTCTGAAAGCCCGGGATACGGACAACCGGGTGATCCGTATCGGCACATTCAGCAAGATTCTTTCCCCGGGCCTGCGCCTGGGCTGGATCCTGGGCCCGACAGAAGTGGTCGCCCGCTGCGAGACCGCCAAACAGAGCGAGGACGCATGCTCTTCGAGTTTCAGTCAGGTGGTCGCCGCAGATTACCTCGCCGCAGGATACGTGAATCAATACACCGCGAAAATGCGCAGGATATACAGCCAGAAATGCCGCCTGATGCTCGACTGCCTCGAAAGAGAAATGCCGGAGCAAGTGAGCTGGTCCCGACCGGCGGGCGGTTTTTTCACCTGGCTCACCCTGCCCGGCCACATGGACAGCGAAAAACTGCTCACCGAGAGTATCAAGCACAAGGTAGCCTTTGTCACCGGCAGCCCGTTCCATGTGGACGGCGGCGGAAGAAACAAGCTTCGGCTTGCTTTCAGTAACAGCAACCCCGAGCAGATAGAGCAAGGCGTAAAGAGGCTCGCAGGTGTTATCCGCAGCATGATTTGATACAGTCCTGAGATTAAAAGAATGCGAATGCGTTCATCCATGCGGCTGCAGGCCACAGCGCGCACTCTCTTTTTGAGGAGATTTTACTGACAGTGACGGCTGATAATAAGTTATTAGAGAATAACCGGTAATAAATTTCAACTGGAGGACTGAGACATTGTCTGACATCATTTCCAAATTCAAGGATATGGCGCGCAAGGCAAGTCGGACCATAGTATTGCCTGAGTCAACTGAGGAGCGAATGCTCAAGGCGACCAGGATCATTCTGGATGAGGGAATCGCCAGGGTAATTCTGCTCGGAGAGGAGAGCGAAATCAACTCCCTGGCCCGGAAAGCGGGAACAGATTTAAGCGGTGCCGAGATAGTCTCCTTGAGCGGCACGGAACAGGCCGGGCAGCTGGCGGAGAAACTTTACGAACTGAGAAAGCATAAGGGGATGACCCCCGAACAGGCGGTCGAAACCCTGAAAACTCCGATGTATTACGCGGCGATGATGGTCAAGGAGGGTCTGGCACACGGTTACGTGGCCGGCGCGGAGAGCACCACAGGCAATACTCTTAAGCCTGCGTTGCAGATAATCAAGACCAGGCCGGGGATAAACGTGGTGTCGAGCTTCTTTCTGATGGTACACCCGGATAGCAGGTGGGGGGTGGACGGCTGCCTGGTGTTCGCCGACTGCGCCCTTGTTCCCGACCCGGATGAAAACGAGCTGGCCGAGATAGCAATCACCACCGCGGACTCTTTCAAGATGATGCTTGAAGAGGAACCCCTGGTAGCCATGCTCAGCTTTTCGACCAAGGGCAGCGCCTCGCACCCGGCTGTGGACAAGGTCGCCAATGCAACCAAAATAGTCGCCGGGAAGCGGCCGGACATTAAAATCGACGGCGAGGTTCAGGCAGACGCGGCCCTGATCGAGAAAGTGGGCGCAAGCAAGGCTCCAGGCTCTCCAGTGGCCGGCAGGGCCAACGTGCTTATCTTTCCGGATCTCAATTCCGGCAATATCGCCTACAAGCTGGTACAGCGGCTCGCCGGCGCAGAGGCGATCGGACCCGTTATCCAGGGAATCGCCAAACCGGTGAACGACCTCTCGCGCGGCTGCTCGGTGGAGGACATAGTCAGTGTGGCTGCGATAACCGCGATAAGCTAAGCCTGGAAATCAATGTAGGGGCGGCACACGTGCCGTCCGCAAATGTGCCTTTGTTGTTACTATATCCTGGCAGAGAAATATCCTGCCAATATGAAAGAAAATTAAAAGCCCCATCCGCGAGACTGACGGACAGGGCTTTTTTATCGCCTGATTTTACTCTCACGGTTATTCCATCAAGCTCCTCATCAGTTTTATATCCTCGGCCAGCTGCTCCACGCTGTTGTCCTTGTTGAACTCGAAAAACAGCCAGCCGCCATATCTTTCTGTTTCCAGCCGCCGGATGATCTCCTGCCACACGTTGCGGAAATCCTCCAGCGGGA
>JAUVUV010000226.1 GCA_030604975.1 Candidatus Glassiibacteriota bacterium
GCCTGCATCCCCCTTAACAAAGGGGGTGTCCGCATAGCGGACGGGGGATGTCCCTTGCAGGCGGGGTGTGTCATCCACCAGATTGTTGAAAAATTCATCCCTTCTTCTGTGATTTTTTCAAAGGTCTTCAAAAGTGAAAGGAGTTATTCCATGCGTGAAAGGTATCTCCGCTATAAATCAATAATAGCATGCTCCATCATGTGTCGATCAGTCTTGATTAGCGCTTTATTTGCGGCAGTGATCGGGCTCTCGTGCAGGGCACTACCTGATAGGACTGAAACAGAACCGCTGGCTGAGCCTGATGCTGAGCTGGCAGCCTCTTGGTGGCCGCCGCATCGCAATGTCTGGACTCCAGTCGGCTGGAAAGATCACCTTTTCCGTTTCGACGTGCTCTATAACGGCACAGTTATAGCTCAGCCGCACCCCGCGGGGAGGGAAATAACAGCAAACTGGGCCGGTCAGGGCGTTCAGTTGACTATTTCTCCATCCGAAGATGGTAAAATCCCTGAACGACAGGGGCGGCAACCTTATCAACTGAGCAGCACCCCTGACAGAGGTTTAGGCAACCAGGGCTGGACTGCAAATCCTACACCGGTGCTCTGGACTGAGTGGAATTTAAATGCCGGTCTTGTCTTGCGAAAAGAAATCTTCGCACACATACCGGGGGCAGGTGATGTTAAAAGCGGAGTCGAGCCGCTGTATGCCTGGATTCGTCTTTCAGTTCGCCACGTGGATGAACTGCGAGCGCCCGAGAATTTTAGTTTTATCATCCACCTCGGTGCGATTCATATTCGTAAGAGCATGAGGCAGGAGGATAACCTTAAAGTCTTTCCCGGCCGGTCGGCATATCCCCGCAAACTGGTCGCAGAGCGTTTTTACGACGGTACGAGCCAGGGTTACCGCATCCTTGAACAAGATGGGAGAGTTCGTCTGGTGGCACTTCCACTCAAATCCGGTTCGTTCACGTTTACAGGCTGTGAGCAAAAACCAGCAGACACGCCAGAATCCGCTGGTGCAAAAGATTGCTGCCTGATTGTGAGCCTGCCTGTTCGTAAAGGCGCTTTCGCGGATCTGCTGCTGCCAATGATACCCGGTGAGCGGGAGGATGCTGAGGCGGAAATGAAACTGGGCTTCGAAAGTGCTCTAAAGGAAAGCGATCGGTACTGGTCTGTTATCCCCGAGACTGCCGCTCGAATTGAAACTCCGGAGAAACAAATCAATCAAGCAATTGAGAAAAGCCTTAAATTCGTGCAGGTTATCGCCGAGAAAAATCCCGAAACAGGTGAATACTCGTTTCTGTCGGGTTCCTGGCAGTACGATCGTCTCTGGCCAACGCCAACCTCGATGACATCCCATATGTTGCTTGACATTTTGGGCTATCATTCAGTCGTAGAAAAACACATCGAGATTTTCAGGGAGAATCAAGGAACAATCCAGCCTCCGGGGCCGAGTTACCGGCTGCACCCTGGGTACCTTTCTTCTCCAAAGACCCTGACCTCGATAGACTGGCTCGCTGACCATGGCGCCATTTTGTATGAGGTCTCCAAACACGCGTTACTCTCAGGCGACCAGAAATTCATTGAAAGATGGCTGGAGGCGATTATCAGAGGCTGTGAGTTTATCAAGCAGGCACGGGCAATCAGAGGCCACGCTGGAGTGGCGGGGGTACTGCCGCCCGCTGTAGCTACCGACCGCAAAGTCGCTACCCAGTCGGTCTGGAATATAGGCTGGAATTACAAAGGGCTTTCCACGGCAGTAAGGCTTCTCAAGCGAATAGGCAATCCTCGGGCAGAATAATTTTCCACCGAGGCTCGCGATTATAAAAATACCTTTGTCAGAGCCTTGCGCGATCAAACAGCTAAAATGCCCACTTGGACCGATCAGCAGGGACGCAGGCACCAGATCGTGGCGCATTCTCTGTCGGCCGGCGGGGAAATTTTTCATGCATTCTACCTGGATGCCGGTCCCCTGTTTCTCGTCTGGAGCGGTCTGCTGGAAGCCGACGACCCCCTGATGCAGTCAACAGTTGCTTTCTTCCGCTCAGGACCGCATACCAGGGTATTCGATCCCAGGGGTAACTGCTGGCAGCGACCTGTCCTGATACATGAAATTTCCAGTTGTGAACCCTGCTATAGCTGGAACATCTACCATTCCTGGCAACTCGCAGATCGTTATCGGTTCCTCGAAGGTATGTACAGCCTGTTGGCAGGCGCTCTTTCCCGACAGACGTATGTCTCCTGCGAGACTCGGCATGGCATCTACGGGAACATCTTCGCCTCCCCGCTTCTGGTTGACTTGCTCCGGTTGTCCGTGATAGATGACGTGATTGGCGAGGGTGAATTGCACCTGCTGCGGCTCGTGCCTTTAGCCTGGCTCAGGACCGATTCTGAAACGAGCTTCGAGAAAATGCCCACTGAATTCGGTCCGGTGTCAGTCTCGTTCAGGCTCGCTGAAAAGAGGAAAGCTTTACAGATATCTTATCGAGCTGAGTTTCGGCACCAGCCCCAAAAAATCCTGCTTCACGTGCCACCAGTAGCAGGATTGGATAAGGTTATCATTAATGGCCGGCGCACTGAGGCCGTACCGGGAGGAATCTTGTCAATTGAATAAGGAAACCTGAAGAGATCGGGTTCTTAAAAAGAATTGAAAATGTTTCCAAACAGCGTTGCCTTTAAACCATTGAAACAAGAAGGAAATTTTTTTGATTTACGCAGAATAATTTTCTACATACATTTATTCTTGTAGGATATAAAAATTGGACAGGGGAGAGTCTCATGCCGGGAATCTATTTCATGTGGGTTGGGTATATGAAAAAGAACGAATTGGAATTAGAGTCTCCTGGTGGAAGAAGGAAAAGGGATGAATATGGAAAATTTGGATTAAGTTTGCTTGGTAGATTAAATAATAGAAGGGGACACAGAGATAGCGCTCTCTATAGATCAATTCTCAGGACACAGGTTTTTCAAGCTTATAACTCCCCTGGAGGGCGGATCTTAAACAAGCTCGACGATTGTATCGGCAGATTACTAATGGAAATAGATCTTTGTGAAAGCTTTTATTCTCGTGATAAAGTAAATGCCAAAATAAAAGATGAGTTGGAAGAAGTCATCAGGAATTTGAAAAGGGCATACAATAGCCGCTTTTTGGTAAAAGAACATGTACTCAAGTATGTACTCAGCCAATTAACAGTTTCGGCTTCCAGCATCCGGAACCAGATAAATGAAAATCCCCATTCGGATCGTTTCATTGAATATTTGAGAAAGAGGATTGGATATTTAATCAAAGCATATCAGGGAACTGTCGGGAAAGACCTGGCCCTGGCCAAGGAAAAAGCCGCCGAAATTACAGCTTTGCCTGAAATACTACCAAAAGCTGATAAAAAAAGTGAATGTAGAAATTTGTCCAAAGGAGCCTCTTAAAGTTGAACGGAATTTTCAGAAGCAGATATTTGCTCAGCCGTTTTCCCACCAAATCAGAATCACCCGCACCAATCAACAGTGATATGCGAGATCAGTCAACAGGAACCGCCTTGACAGATCCTGCTGTCCTGTTAGCTTTCTTTAACCAAAATGATTAAATATGTTCTCTTTACCTTTAAAATAGCTATTTCCGCCGTATGATAGACTAGACCTTGTCACTTATTTTGTTATCCGGAAATTCCTGTTAGATCATTTAATAACGCAGTAAGACAAATCAAGAATACAAGGAAGCTTGCATGAAAGATCCTCTAATAGTTATACCCTCATATTGGGGGCGGACCCAGGGGGCAGCGGAGGAGGCTGAAGAAATGGTTTTTGATCACCCAACCCCGCTTAATCGCAGTGGATCTCTTGGACGGCTGCTGGATAGTCTTGATATTTTTGATCAAGTGCCGGGCAAAATAGTAATCATCGCTGTTGCAAACGAACGGACAATCGCCGGAGAGGTTGAGGATAAAATTAATAAAATTATCGCGCCCTATCGCCAGGGCTATGACATTATCGGTCTGGGGCAAACCACTCTGGAAAAAATAAGGATGGAGTTGGCCGATCAGGGTGTCTCGGCAAAAGCATTGGCCATGTTGAATCTGGATAACTACGCAGCGGTGCGAAATATTTGCTCGCTGGCGGGTATACTTGAGAGCAGCCCCTATACAGTATTTATTGACGATGATGAGGTGTTTACGGATAGAAACTTTTTTGAAAAAATTGACGGGTCTATGAAACGATCATTTAAAGGTGATACTATTGCAGCGCTGGCAGGTTATTATCTCCAACCTGATACCTATCGTCTGGACGAGAGAAAAGTGCCGCGGTGGCGCGAGCCTTATTGGAACAATGCTGCAGCTATGAATAAAGCATTTGATCTTTTTATAGGCCAGGGTGAGCGTATCAAGCCAACGCCTTTTGTTTTTGGCGGGAATATGACTTTGGCTCTGGATGCTTTGAAAAAAGTACCGTTTGATCCGCAGATAACGCGGGGTGAGGATATAGATTTTCTGCTGAATCTGCGAGTGAATGGAATAAGGTTTTATCTGGACCGTGATTTAGCTATAAAACATCTTCCGCCGGGTTCGACTCAGACAGCCTGAAAAAAATTAAGAGAAGATGCTGTTCGGTTTCTGTATGAGCGTAAAAAGATAAGAGATCACGACGAATTGTCTCTTTCAGAATTGCAGCCTTATCCCGGCTTGTTCCTGGGCGATGATCTGGAGGAAAGAATTATAAAGACC
>JAUVUV010000274.1 GCA_030604975.1 Candidatus Glassiibacteriota bacterium
AAAAAATCCTGATATAAAGGCGATCGTTCTCTGTCGATACGTTCGGTGAATCTCCCTGAGAGAATTCAATATTGAAAGTCTGACACACCCCTGTATCCCCTCTTGCTAGAGGGGACTGTTAATGCAAAACTTCGACGTAAAAATTCCCCTCTAGAAAGAGGGGTGGCCGCGAAGCGGACGGGGTGTGTAACTCCCCTCTTGAGAGGGGTGCCTGCATCCCCCTTAACAAAGGGGGTGTCCGCATAGCGGACGGGGGATGTCCCTTGCAGGCGGGGTGTGTCATCCACCAGATTGTTGAAAAATTCATCCCTTCTTCTGTGATTTTTTCAAAGGTCCTTTAAAATGTTTTTTCATGTTTCTAATTACTGGCGGGCTAAATTGATAATTTATTTTCTCCAGAAGCCTGCGAAAATTCCCGCCGAGCACTTTCTCTCTTTCTTCATCCGATATATGGTCATAGACCACCCAGCCGACAATAGGCGCGGGATCGCGCATCGGCGTGTCCGTGCCGAACAGCACTTTTTCAGTCGGCGCATTGCGGACCAGGTGCGAGATCATCCCATACGGCACTGAGGTATAGTTGATCTCCAGGTAAACGTTATCGAATTCAACAGCAAGCGGAATAACCTCAGCGGCAACCCGGTACGAGGCTCCTGCGTGGGCTATAATGAAAGAGGCGTTCGAGTAGCGGGGAGCCAGCTTTTCAATCTCTTCAGGGGTTACCCCGGCCAGGGGATCGAATCCGAAATGGCAGAGGATCGGCAGGCTCAGGCGGTCGGCCAGCTCGAGCATGCTTTTAAAAGCCGGTTTGCTGAGCGCTGTGCGCTGGGTCTGAGGGTAGGGCTTGAGCCCGAAAAAGCGCCTTTTCTCGAAACATTCTGTTACAATCCTCGGCCAGTCCTCCGGATAATTCGGATTAACTACTGCAAGGGGAAGAAAACGTCCCGGGAATCTTTCTGCAGCCTCCCAGGCCGTGCGGTTTCCTCTCAAGGCGTCACCGCCGGCGACCTGCCAGCTGCTCACTACAAGGGATTTTATCCCGATCCTGTCGTGCACTCTGACCATGGACTCGGCATCCTGCGCACCCAGGGTGAGACCCATCTGCCCGTCGAAACCAGGGGGCGTAATGTGGCCGTGGGCATCGTAAATCCGGATACGCTCCAGCGGCCTGCCCTGATCCACGTCCTGCATGATCAGCGAGCGCTCCGCATCTTCGGCTAAAGCCGAAGTCGGGGGCTCCTCAAGCAGGGACTCCAGGTTGCCCGAGGCTATTTTTCTTTTGTCCTCGGGGCTGATTTCCGCATAGGCCAGGGTGGCCCGCGCAGCCCCCGGGCTGACCTGCCCCAGCCCGGTACCAAACAGCAGCCTTTCTGCGCCCCAGCGCTCGCAGACAAAACGGATGGTCTGGAAGCCCTGAAAGAGCGAGGTTTCCACCTTTAGATTGGGGCAGTGATCGAACAGGCTGAAAAGCCTTGTAAAATGGTTATAGTATGCCCCGACAAGAACCACGGTCAGATCCGGGTATCCAGTGGCAAGCTTTTCTACGGCGGCCAGATCGACTGCGCGCTGCTCGTGCGTGCCCAGCTGCTTGAAATTGTACCAGAGCTGGTCGAAATCGAGCCAGAGCGCGGACTTTCTTCGGGCGAGAGTATTCAGAACCTCGCACATTCGGGGATCGTTGAAATCTATCCCGTGATACAGCGGGAAGAGGCGGAAAGCCCTGAACCCCAGCCCGAAAAGCTCTTCTGTTTCTGCAGCCAGGTCTCTGTCCGGTGTGTAAGGCGCAGGGTTGATCACTGCTGCGGGAACAAGACGCTTCTCGCCCTTGATTTCTTCAAGCAGGGACGCATTCGCCCGGCGGGAATCGAGTTCTTTTGCCCCGGCGTGAAAAGTGAGCGCCCTGCTTATCCGGCATAGGTCGAGTTCGGACAGCAGCCCGGGCAAATCGTAAGGCGCACCCGGAATGCGGCAGACCGAGCGGCCGAAACAGGCATTTGCATCGAAATAGGCTATCTCACTCAAGCGGCTTCTCTCCCTTTCTGGTTCTGATCAGGCAGCGCGCAAGCGCGTAAAAACCGGCTGCCACACCGACAGCAAGAAAGTTCCAGCGGTAGGATCCGGGCAATGCCAAACTCCGTGCGGCATCCTGGTCAACAATGTAGGAAAGCAGGATCAGGAAAGCTCCCCCCACTGCAATCGCCCATTCCCGGTAATTGGGAGCAAAAACACCTCCGGACCAGAGCCTTTTCAGGATAAAGGCTGCACCGATAATCAGGCAAAAGGAGACGATAACCGGAGAAAGCACCGGAGCGATCCAGGGCATGGGTATCAGAAACAGGATATCCCAATCAAAAAGCCCCTCAGGCCAGCCGAGAAGAACTTTTAGCCAGATGTAATAAAAAATGTCCCAGAGGGCAAAAATAATCGCGAAAAAGGCGAATCGTTCATAAAACGATCTCCCGGCAATCAGCGCTACTGCCAGTAGCATGACAATAGAAGCCGCCTCGCGCCCGATTTCCACAAGCAGGATATGGTTTTCCATAACTTTCAGCGGAAAACGAAAACCCTCGGGATAATACAGCTGGCGAAGATAGACAACAACCGCCGCCTCGAAATAGGCCATCACCACGCCGAACAAAAAGAGAAAAAACAGGAGGCCTGTGCGGGATTTCTCTGATGTTTCTTCAATTGTGCGTTCCATTCAGGGCCTCCCCTGTTCAGGACAGAATGCTTGAAAAAAACCGAAGCGCTCTTCCAAGATATGGCTATTCTAACTGAAATCAAGCGGCACCAGAAAAAGAATCTCGCGGGGAGCGAGCCTGGCCGGTATTGCCGTATCGACCCTGCGGCCGCTCAAAACGCAGCGGTAAGCACCTTCAGGGAGCTTATGCAGAGGCAGATCGGCTTCGGTGTCTTCGTAGTTGAAAACGAAAGCTGCCGGTCTTTTTTCATTATCCCCCACACTGCCGCTTCTCACCCGGATAAGCGGGGCAAGCGGCTCGTGGTCCGTTTCTATCCCGCACTCGGCGAGCAGCCTGGCTGTCAGGCGAAGGTATGCTTCCTCCCCGGTATCCCTATAGGAGACGCCCGGGTAGAAACCGAAATAGAAGGTCTTCCCTATGCCGTGGTTGTTTGCTACCAGCAGGCCCGCGCCGTCTGACAGGTCGGAGGCTTTATCCCGGAGTAACAGATTCCCGAGCATTCTCGTGGCGGTGAGTTCAAGCCCGGCGGCTTTGATTTTTCGCGGCTCGAGTATTGCCTTGAGCGACTTTTCCCGGCAGCCGAAAATTTTATCGAGCCCCCACCCTGGACGGGTGGGCTGAACCCAGGCTCGGCCGTCGCGGAAAGCCAGCCCCGGATCACTGACCAGAACGCCTCCTGATTTCACATACTCTGCGAGAATATCAGCCTGCTTGCTATCGATCAGATGCATGTAAGGCAGCACAACCAGCCTGTATTCCCCGATTCGTCCGAGTTCCTCCACAGGCACCAGATCAACCGCAAGTCCCAGGCGCCAGAGCAGGCCGTAATAGCCTTTGAGGGATTCCTTGTACCTGTAGCATACCGTACCGGTGCTTTCAATGTTCTCAGCATCCTCCATTTCCGAATACATATCCGCGCCGAAATGGAAAACAATAGCCACTTTCGCTTTTTCCGGCCGGTATGTGCTGAACGCTTCCAGGTCTCTCGCCCTGGCCTGGCAGAGCCGGCCAACAGCCAGACTGCGCTCGGTATCCGAACCGTCGAGCTCAATAAGTCCCGAGGTTATCGATTCCTCGCTGAACCGCTCAGGTTTGAACTGCCAGATCACTATCCCCCGCGCTCCCTCGGAAATGGTGGAAAGCAGCATGAAACCGAGATCATCGCCGGTGTAATCCTCTGCCATATAGTTCCAGGCGTTGCCGTAAATTTCGTTGATCCAGAAATAATCCTTGACCGCGCCCATCCAGCGCGCCTGAAGGCTGTAAAGGTAAGCCTCGTTCCGGTAGTCCGGGTTGCTGAACAGGGCCGAGCGGTCGACCTTGAAAAAGGTGTGGAAATCCCCGGTCCAGTGCGGGAGACTGGTGCCGTAAACATCCACTGCGGCAGCAGTCAGATAGTCGTGGCTGGTATCGATAAATGTGGGCTGGAGCACAGAGTTGAAACCCACGTGGGTGAAAACCGGGCGGGTGTTGTCGTATTTTCTTACCAGGGCAGCCAGCTTGTGAATCCGCTGAGCCACGGCATGAGCGCGAAAGGTGCGCCAGAGCCAG
>JAUVUV010000266.1 GCA_030604975.1 Candidatus Glassiibacteriota bacterium
CCCCAAAACATTGGATAACTATTTTGGCATTGATCCTGAAACGCCCGTCCAGTCAAGATCGTAGGGGATCTGGTAACTTATTTGCGGGACACGACACTAGTAATCCCAGAATCTAAGGAAGACCGTCAACTTCAAACCGCTGGCCTGAAACCTCTATTGCCAGCCCACCATTTTTCAGCTCGTACTCAGCCGGGCTTTCACCAAGATTGAAAAGCCACCATACGCAGGAATCTTTACCGATTTCCAACTCTGCATGGATAGTTATCTGACCCAGTGTTCCCGGCAGACGCCTGATCTCTGTTCCCTGAATAGACGCATTGGCGCACTGAACCCAGAGATTTGCCGGATCGAGACGAATCAAGCATGCATCGCCTTGAAGCCATAAAGCGGCTTTGGGGTTTGCGTGCCAGTAGTATTCACAATTTCGAACCTCCGGTCCGCTAATACGGTCGGCAATAACCACGAGTCTGTTATCCAGCATCCAGGCATGGCGCCTGACAAGATCGAGATTCAAAGACCGGTCGTAACCGCCAGTTATATCCACCACCGCATGTAAAAGGCCATCGTTTTCAGTACAAAGGAGCCGTTTCACCGAGTTTATTTTCTGGGCATGACCATTGACCAGCGGAAAGTTATGCGCTGTGGGCCCTAAGGTGAATTCCCGCTCCTGGCCCGACATATACTGCTGGTAGCCGGGATCGTCTATCAACCAGGCACCGTGCGTTCCGATCACAACCGAACCGTTGTCTTTCTGAATGTGTCCGGGTGGTGTATTGGTTGCCGAGATAGCCACTGCGAGGTCGCCATGATCCCACCCGGAGCGGAGCACCAGGGCGTAAAGCCCTTCAGTCGCTCCTGGAACCGGGGCTTGCGGAGAACCTGTTACTTCGAGATCATGAAACGCGGCAAGGGCATCGCTGCGCAGCCAGTCGAGAGGGCAACGGCTCAGGAGCCACTCCGAGCGGGGCAGGGCTTTCATGCGCGCAAACTTGGCGTGCGCGCTTGCGTGAAAAGGCATCTCGCGCGCCTCCACATCATTAAATGGCGCAATGTTCAACAGATGGCCCGGGACTGCAAGCACAATCGACTGTTCGAGCATTCTGTCCAGCTGGGCGTTTTCGAGCACTATCTTCCGGATGTCTGATGGTGAATCGTAAAGCCAGTCGGCGATAAAATCCAGAATGTAGCCATCATAGGAGATTGCCTCGGTGAGTCCCATTTTGCGCAACTCGAACTGGGCCATAACCAGGGCCTGGGTATGACGTTCCAGATCTTCTTTCAGCGGATGCCCGGACAGGCGGGCGGCCATGCACAGGCCAATCGTGGCGATTGTCGGGATATTGTGCGTAAAGGATCCTCTTCGGGGAGCTCTCATGATCTGGTCAACTGTTACCAGTTGCAGCCGATCTTTGAGCCAGCCGGCCTGCAGATCCACCGCGCGGGCGCAGGCCTGCTTGATAGCTTCTTTCAGTTCAGGATCGAGCCATGCCCAGTTCCAGTATGCGGCTACCATTATCCGCACTGCATGTGCACCAGCCAGATGCGGTCGTTCCCAGAAATCGTAGGCCGGCCAGCCGGTGAGTGCTTTCAAATCCCGCTGCACCAGCGAGCGGTACTCAGTTTGTCCGAACCATTCCCCGGCCCAGCCCAGGCTGTTGATTCGTTCTTCAAGCTCCCAGGTCATCCAGATTTCCCAGGGATATTCACGAATGCCCTTGACATGAAATTCAGGATTCTGAATTTGTCGAACAGGCAACGGGTAGGCAACTTTCTGATAAATGCGGTAATAGTCTACCAGTAGAAATTTTTGTGAAGCATGAGCGGAATCGCGCTGCCGGATTATTTTTTCGCATTTCTTGCTGAAATCAGGGAGTCTGGAATCCGAATCGAAGGGATGATATTTTTCCTGGTCACAACCTGTTAAAAGGGCGATGGAAAGCAATACAGCGGCCAAATGGTATTTGAGACTCAAATCTTTTGAAACAATTCCGTCATAAACCATCATTTACTCCTGATTCCAAAACTACAGCCGAACAAAATTTTCATGAGAAGAGGAATACTTATTAAGTCAGGCCCAAGATGGGATCATGAACTACTGCCATATATCTCTTCCAGGATGCGCCTCCCGCCCGCGGCAAGCATCTTTTCGGCCAGTTCCCTGCCCGGCCCTGTTTCAGGGTAATCCTCGATCTGATCACGCAGAAGCCGTCCGCCGCTCAGATCAGAAATCATGCCAATGACAGAGAGCTTGCCATTCTTGCGAAATTCGGCCCGTGCACCGACCGGGACCTGGCAGCCGCCGCCCAGAGTGTGAAGGAAAGCCCGCTCGGCTTCTACCTCGGAAGTTGTCTTCCGGTCTGCAAGAAAGATGAGTAATTCTTTGGCTGTTGAATCGTCCTGGCGGTATTCGATTGCCAGGGCACCCTGTCCTGCGGCCGGAGTAAGCACCTCGGGTGAAAAAACCTCGATGATCCGTTCCGTGAGCCCGAGCCTGACAAGCCCGGCCTCGGAAAGTATGATTGCCTCGTAGTCTCCCCGGTCGAGCTTGGCAAGACGCGTATCCACATTGCCCCGCAGATCGAGGTACTCGAGTTCAGGCCTGAGCGCGCCCAGTTGGGCCTTTCGTCTCAGGCTGCCTGTGCCCACCCTGGCGCCGGGTGGAAGGTCCATGAATTTACTGCCGTTTCGGCTGACCAGTACATCCGCGCCGCGGGTCCGCTTTGGAATTATATCGGCCACCAGCCCGGCAGGCAGGTCTGTGGGAAGGTCTTTCAGGCTGTGTACCGCCAGGTGGACCACCCCGGCCAGCATCGCCTCCTCGATCTCCTTGGTAAACAATCCCTTGCCGCCGATTTTAGCCAGTGCTACATCCTGGATCTTGTCGCCCTTTGTTCTGATTATTTTTATTTCGACAGAGAGCCCCCTGTGGTATCTCTCCAGCTTCTCTTTTATATGGTTGGTTTGCCAGAGGGCGAGCTTGCTGCCCCTGGTACCGATAATCAGCCTATTTGCGGCCACCTGCGCCCTCCTCATCCAGCTTGAAAAGGAAGCGCAGAAGTTCCACCGGGTCCATTCTGGCCAGTTTCCGCGGATTTTCCTTGATCCTGCTCGTGGGGCCGTGAAGGAATTTTTTCAGCATTTGCACTGTCAACTGCTCTATTTTCCAGCGGTCATCCTCTGAGAGATGCCCGAGCTTGCCCAGAACCTTGTTTACCTCCTCGCTACGGATGCGGTTCATATTGTCATGAAGGCTCTTAATCAGCGGAACCACGGCCAGAGACTCGTACCAGTTCATGAAATCAGCGGTCTCGCTGGCAACTATTTCCTCCACCAGCTCGAGCTGGCTCTTGCGTTCCTCGACATTTTTCTCTACCACCGACTCAAGGTCGTCGATATTGTAGAGAAAGCAGGTTTCATAATCGGCCAAGGCGGGATCGATATCGCGCGGCACTGCAAGGTCGATCATGAAAATCGGCCTGGTTCGCCTCACAAGCACATCCCCTGCCCGCTCAGGGGTAAGGACATACCCCGGAGCGCTGGTTGAACTGATCAGGATATCCGCCTTTTCGAGATATTCCGGGAACTCCTCGAAATTCACCGCAGTGCCGTGGTAGGTTACTGCAAGCTCCACAGCCTTCCGGTAAGTTCGGTTAGCTACCAACACTGATTCGACCCCTGAGTTAATCAGCAGCGAAATAGTCAGTTCGCTTGTCTCCCCTGCGCCGAGAATCAGCGCCTCCCTGCCCGCCAGGTCGCCGAATATTTTCCGTGCCAGGTCCACCGCTGCAGAGCTGACACTTACCGCCCCGCTGCTGATTGCGGTTTCGGTCCTGGCCCTTTTCCCCACCCGAACCGCCTGCTCAAAGAGCCGGCTGAGGATCCTTCCGGCACTGAGAGCCTCCTGCGCCAGGCGATAAGCCTCGCGCACCTGGCCAAGAATCTGGTTTTCTCCCAGTACCATGGAATCAAGGCTGGAAGAGACACGAAACAGGTGGTTTACCGCCCGCTCATCGATATAATTGTAGAAACTGACACTGCTAAGATCCACCTGCGAACCGAATTTCTCGCTCAGGATGCCCTCGATCCCCACTCTCACGGCCTGTTTCTCCTGGCCGTAGGCGTAAATTTCCGTCCGGTTGCAGGTAGAAAGCACTACCAGTTCCTCGAGATCAGTAAAATCCGCCATCCGGCCAAGCTTTCTTTTTAGCTCTGTCCCGCTAAAAGCGAGCTTCTCCCGTATCTCCAAGGGTGCCACCTTGTGATTTAATCCGCCAACCTCAATAAGCATTCCTCAGCACGCTCCCTAAGTTTTGTATGAATCTCATCGATTGAGAGGCTGTCGAAAAAGTCCA
>JAUVUV010000118.1 GCA_030604975.1 Candidatus Glassiibacteriota bacterium
GATGAAATAAACGGATATCTTCTCCTGCCCGAGGCAGCTTCGCCTTCCTCACCCGGGCCGGCGATTCTCGCCATGCACAGCACAATCGAACCCGGAGCCAAAGTCACCGTGGGTATAGAACAGGCACGCGAAAACCGTTACTACGGGAGGGAACTGGCCCGGCGCGGGTACGTGGTCCTGGCAATCGACGTGATCAGTGCAGGCCAAAGGATTTACCCCGGAGCAAAAGCCTTCGAAACGGACCAGTTCGACAGGAAATATCCCCGCTGGTCGGCAATGGGAAAGATGCTTCACGACCACAAGCGTGCAGTGGACTATCTATGCAGCCTGGCAGAGGTCGACTCCAGCCGTATCGGTGTTATCGGGCACTCACTGGGAGGCTACAACGCTTTTTTCCACCAGGCATTCGATGAAAGAGTAAAAGCAGCTGTATCCTCATGCGGCTTTGTCTCCATGGGAAGTTCGATGTATCCATTCCGTTTTGCCAGGGATGAATGGTTCGTGCATTTCCCGATTCTCAGAGACTATCTGAGAGCCGGAGTCGTTCCCTGCGACATGCACGAGGTGATGGCGCTCTGCGCTCCGCGGCCGCTGTTCAATTACTCGGCCCGTAAGGACCATATATTTCCAGATTTCTGGGCTGTGGATGCGCCGCTGAGGCAAGTTGCCAGGCTGTACAGTATTCTTGGCGCCCAAGACCGCTTCGAGCGCGTTTTCGGCAACGGCGACCACGATTTTCCGCCTGACGTCCGGGAGAAGGCTTACCTCTGGCTGGACAGATGGCTGATGAAAAACTAAATCGAATTTATTATTATTTTCCGAAGTATAAGATATTCAAACCGTACTCAAGGGAGGATAAAATGGAGAAGAAGAGCCATTGGGAGAATAACAAGCCCGCTAAACTCTCCCGCAGAAAATTTATCGGCAAAGCGGCCGCGGCTGCTGCAGGCGCCGCCGTGCTTTCTTCCACTGCACGTTCCTACAGCAGGATTCTCGGCGCCAATGACCGGATTCAGATCGGGCAAATCGGCTGCAGCGCCCGGGCATCCGGTCACCGAATCATGTTAAAGCTATCTTCTGAAACAGACAGCAACTTCGACCTGCGCAGTGTGTGCGATATCTGGTCTGTCAACCTGGAAAAGGGCGCGGACCATGCAAAAGAGGTGTTCGGTACTCGGCCGAAAACGTACAAGTATTCCGAGGATATGCTTGCAGACCCCGGGCTGGATGCTGTAATGATCTCCACAGGCGACCACCAGCACGCCAAAATCCTCGCCGAGGTAGTCAAGGCCGGCAAGGACTGCTACTGCGAGAAGCCCATGGCCAACACTTTGGAGCAAGCCAAGCTCGCCAGGGATGCAGTTTCAGCCAGCGACTGTGTGGTGCAAATGGGATCGCAGTGGCTTAGCGATCCGTACCAGCTCAAGGTACGTGAGATAATCCGAAGCGGCAAGCTGGGGAAAATCACCAAGATAGAGCAGAGCTGGAACTATAACGGCCCGAGATGGCACATACCCAAGGACCCCGATATCGCCGCGATCCGCGAAGAGGACACTGACTGGAACCGCTGGCTGCTCGGCCGCCCCTGGCGCCCGTTCGACCCGGTGGTATATTTCGAGTTCCGGATTTTCAAGGATTTTTCCGGAGGAATCACAGACCAGTGGTACAGCCACGGGTCAGGGCTGGTGCATTTCTATCTCGATACCTTTATCCCGGATGACACTGTTTCAAACGGCGGCATTTTCGCCTGGCACGACGTCCGCGAAAACCCTGACACATTTTCCTGCCTTTCCACTTTCCAGGAGAAGGAAGTACTTTACAGCTACAGCTCCAGCTACGGAAACGCCCATGGGGATCATACCGTAATCCGCGGCACTCATGGGACCCTTTATTCACCCGGAGGCGAGGGCAGCCCGCAGTGGTGGTACCTTCCGGAGATGAAAAGCGCCTGGGGCTCCAATATTGTCTTCCAGAGGGGTAGTAAAGCGCCGGAGCCGGAACTGGTGACAATCCCGGCTCAAGATGAAAAAGCCCCTTTGAAGCAGAGCGACAACACCAAGTACCATACAGACAACTGGTTCCAGTGCATGCGCAGCCGGAAAAAACCAAACGGCAGCATTGAAACCGGGTTTGCCCATTCGGTTGCGGTGGTGATGGCAACGCGCAGTTACAGGGAGGGGAAAAAGATGTACTGGGACAGAAAGAACGAAGAAATTCTGGACCACCCACCCACAACTTAAGAAAATTTAAGAGTTATGGACTTGTTCACAAAGTTATCCACAACTGTTTCCACAGCTTCGAAGAAACTTCTTTAAGTGAGAGGAGCTAAATAAATGCTAATCGGTTCACCCATTAGATCACAATAAGATCAGTATGAGCGAAGTGTTAGCCTTTTTCTATTCCTTTGTAGTTTTATATGTTAAAGGCTTAATACGGGAATTGCAGAGAATAATACTCCCGGCATTTCCTGTTCTTCCCGGCTCGAATTATGTAGAACAGCGGAATAATCATTCCCCGTCTTTCTCTTGTACACTGATCACAATCGCGCAGCCTGTCAGAAGTATTATGCCGAAAACCCATTGCACTGCGCTCAACCGTTCGCCGAAAGCGAAAAAACTCGCCAAAGCTACCAGGAACGGGTGCGCCAGCACCAGGTTTGCGCTTTTTGCCATGCCGATCCGCTTGATCGAGAGATAGTAGCTGGAGTTTGCGCCGGCAATCCCTATCACACCTGAAATTATCACCAGGACCATGATAATCGGTGGTCTTTCAAACAGCACGGATGCCTCTCCCCAGATCAGCATGATCGGCAGGAAAAACAGCGTTGCGGAAACGCAGGTGAATGTGAAAGCCTGAAGGCTGTTTTCAGAACGCAGCACACGCTTGACCAGATTGATATAAAACGCCCAGATAACACTGCTCGAGATAATAAATACAATCCCGAGTTTCTGAGAATGGGCAATACCCGTTTTAAAGTTGGGAATACCAGCCACTACACCCACCACCCCGGCCAGACCCAAGACAAACCCGAGTAAAAAGCTTCCCTGGCGGACGATTTTTCTTTCCTCGGGGTAAAAAACAAACGCCATGATCGTAATAAGAATCGTGCTGAATTTGCCCAAAAGGGATACAAATGCCGGATCGACATGGTAGAGAGAGTTTACCCAGCAGATCTGGAATGCTACGACCATCCCGCCCAGCAGGAGAAACACGGGCCAGCGGGCCAGAAACCTGCGAAAACATCCGGGATAGACCATGCTCACCAGTATGGACAGAAAAACACTGGCACCCAGATAGCGGAAAAAGTTCTGGGTATGCACATCCATCAGCGAACTGAAATACTTGACAAACATTATCGCCGCGATCCAGCAGAGGATTGCCATGGCGATAGGCAGGTTCCTGGCAGCACCGGTTTCGGCCCGAACCATTCTCAGCACGCGTTCTTTCAACCGTGACCATCCTGAAAGAAATTGTTCGAGGTGCAAGTTACATACTTAAGATGGGTTAATACTCTCATTTTAATTCTTTGTCAAGACGAGTCGAGCATAGAAAAATCTCAAAGCTTGTTTTTCTTCCATTCAGTTCAGATATTTGTAACAGAAACTTCAACCGCGTAGAACTCGATGAAATTATCCCTGACAAACCGCTTCCGGATCAATTTTCTTGCAGCATCATTCGGCGCCGCCGCTCTTGTTGTGCAGACTGAGATTTTGCGCAGCGTGATGGCCTCTGCAGCCGGGGGAACCCTGGCTGTGGGCGCAGCGCTGGGAGCATGGCTTTGCTGGATTGGGATCGGTGCGATGGCCGGGGGCTGGATTTCCTCCCACGCTCGCTCACCGATAAAAACGGCTATTCTTGTCTCAGTCCTGGCTCTGCCTGCCGGGCTATTTGGAATATTCTACCTTGCCGGAATTCGTCAGTTGGCCCAGGTGCCGGCAGGTGAGCTTATCCCCCTAGCCGATCTCTTCTTCCACAGCGCTTTGGCCTGCGGTCCTTTCGCTATACTGGTCGGGCTTTCTTTCCCCATTTTCGCCAGGATTGCAAGCCAGGGCCAGATCGCTTCTTCCTCTCCGGCGGCAGTTTTTATTGGTGGCCTATGGGCTGCCGAGGCTGCCGGTTCATTCGTCTCGGGAGTTCTTTTTACCTTTATTCTGTCAGGAAGGACCAGCCCTGTTTTCAATACCTCGGTTTTCGGCGCCCTCCCTTTGCTGGCAAGTTTATTTTTTAAAGCTGAAAGAGGTAAATCCTTGGCTCTGGCCTCAGGGTCGATTTTTTTTATCGGATTTCTAATCTTATCTTCCTTGCCCCACCTTGAAAACAAGTTCTTTTCTTTGCATTGGAGCGGACTCGGTTCACCGGGTGAATATATCTCATCTGTTTGGACCCGTTACCGGAGCATTCTTTTTGTCCGCCTTTCAGATCAGACAACTGTTTTCGATAACGGTACTCCAACAGTTAGCTTTCCAGATCATTACAATGATGCTGCTAATATTGCTCTTCTTCTTAGCCAGCACCCATATTTGAACAATATCCTTGTTATTGGAATCTCCTCATCTGGACTTGCCCAAAAACTACTTTCCTGCGGTTTGAATCTTGTAACCAGCATTCACCCGGACAGGGCATTGGAAAAAGAAATACGCGACCACCTCCCAGTCGAATTGCGTTCAGCTTTGCAGGAAGGCAGTTATCGTTACATTGCCGATGATGCCAGGGCCTATCTAGGCCGCCCGCGTCCCGCGCCCACAAGCGCGGGGCACGGGCCAGCCGTCTGGGATATGATCCTGCTCAACCTGGATGGGCCCTCACAGATGAACGCCTCACGTTTCTACACCCCGGGTTTCTTCCGGCTGGCCCGTCGGGCCCTTGGCCCGGCGGGCGGCGTCCTGGCGTTGAGGCTTCCTGTAGGAGCCAATTTCATGCTGCCGGCCCAGGTAGACCAGGCAGCAGCTGTGTGGTCTTCTCTCAAAAAGAGTTTCAGCCATCTCAGCCTGGCTGTAAGTCAGACACACTGCTACTTTTTCGCATCAGAATCCGACTCGCTCCTGACAAGCAACTCTCAAGTGCTAATGGAGAGAATAGTTCCATACGAGGGCAAGGTGCCTTATCTGACTCGTTACCTTCTTCCCTTATATTACGATCCCGCGCGCACTGTACCGCTCGAAAACACTCTGGAGGAAAGAAGTCAACAGCTCGGCTCCCATACGGATTCGACACCGGTTGCCTGGTTTCACCACTTGAGACTCTGGGCAAGGATGGCCCGTCAGTCAGCTGGGGATAAAGAAGGCCCCGGCCTTCTGGAGGGCATGCTTGAGATAGCAGGAAAATCGGACACACGCCGGCTGTCTCTTCTTCCTGCCGCTCTTCTATCTCTGATCCTTGCAGCCTTGTGGTTCCTCCAGATTTCGAAAGGCAATCCCGAGGTTGCAATCGCTCGTGCCGCGGTAGTGACAGTAGGTGCAGCTGGTTTTGCCGCTATGGGCGCCATTATCTGTTTAATATATCTTTGCCAGATTGTTTTCGGTGCATTGTTTTACCAGGTAGCGATGATAACGGCAACTTTCATGTTGACTCTGGCGGCAGGGGCCTGGTGGGCTTCCAATAGAGCGCCCGCTGCAAGCTCATGTATCAAAGCGGTCTCATTTCTCGCTTTCATGCTCTCGGTTGCGGTGAGTATACCAGGAGCCGGACTTTATCTCCTTGAGCCTATACAGAGCTCATTCGGAGTCTGGGGACCCTTTTTAGCACAAGGGATCTTCTACCTGATAGTCGCCTCGGTGGGCCTTTTCTGCGGTGCTCTCTTCCCCTGGGCGGCCGCTCTGCATAGCTGGGCTCTCAGCACGATCAAGACAGGGCGGACCGCTGCAGCTCTTGACTGTGCGGATCACCTGGGAGCCGCAGCCGGTGCGGTGATAATTGGCGTAATTGCGGTACCAGCTCTAGGAATCGTCCCTGTCTGTTCGAGCCTCGCTCTGGCGATGATATGTGTCGCTTTATTCTGGTTTGCCGTTTCAGCCAGGGCTGGCTGTTAGTCATCCATTTATGGAAAAAAGTGGGTCTTTACAGTACCACCCTTGTTGCCACCAGCCCTCCGGGCCCCTTTATCTCTCCTCATTGACTTCATGTATGCTGAACTCTTATAATAAATTACAACTTTTTTTATCTTTGTTATCCGTTCTTTTATCTCAGGGTTAATAGCTTTTTCTGGCAAAGAGGCACCCGGATGAAAATTCTGAAACCATGGCTTCCTTTTTGTATCTTTAGTCTCTTTCTTTATGCCGGATCGAGTCAGTCCTCAGAAATCGGTTTTTCCATTGGAAGCTATTTCAAGGACAGTGACATAAATCAATCTATTGAAATTGCACTATCAAGCAATCCATGGGAAGAATATATTGAAATTATCAATAGAGAAATTCATCCTCCCGACCCGCTTCGAGGGCCCTTCGGAGTCAAGATGGGCGAAAGGAGCTCGGCTTCTTACCTGGGCTTCACCTATTCCCACAAATTTTATCATCCTAGTTTCGAGCTAGAGCATACGTTCGGGGGTGCTTTCAGTGCGAAAATGTCGGTAAAGCCTCACATTTTTCTTTACTCCTCAAATCTGAATTTCATTCTGCCATGGTA
Organism: Candidatus Glassiibacteriota bacterium; assembly: GCA_030604975.1. Lineage (GTDB taxonomy): Bacteria > Gemmatimonadota > Glassbacteria > GWA2-58-10 > GWA2-58-10 > JAUVUV01. The sequence continues at coordinate 6,622 of JAUVUV010000118.1, forward strand.
CCCGAAAATATTCTTATGGCGAATCAAGCCTTTTGTTGGCGTGGGTTTGGGTTATGCATATAACTTTGGAGAAAATTTTGGTCTGAAAATAGAAAAGGAAGAGGTTCCACCGTATCAATATTTTCCCAGCAGGCTCGACAATAACGGGAATTTTCAGTACAACTTCGGCGGTGGCGGGAAAATTCA
>JAUVUV010000011.1 GCA_030604975.1 Candidatus Glassiibacteriota bacterium
GTCCGCGAATCGCGGACACCCCCTTTGTTAAGGGGGATGCAGGCACCCCTCTCAAGAGGGGAGTTACACACCCCGTCCGCTTCGCGGCCACCCCTCTTTCTAGAGGGGAATTTTTTACGTCTAAGTTTTGCATTAACAGTCCCCTCTATCAAGAGGGGAAACAGGGGTGTGTTAGAATTTCAATATCGAATTCTCTCGGGTAGATTCACTAAACGTCCCAAAGGAGAACAATCGCCTCTTTATTAGGTTTTGTTCAAAGGTCTCAATGCGTAAATATATTTTCTACTTGATAACCGCAAACTTACGGATCAGCTTGGCCGTGCCGGATGAAACCGACTCGGCTTTCACGATTACAAGATAGACACCGCTGGCGTATCTGTCCACATTCCAGACCACTTCGTTGCTCAATCCGTCCGTTGCGACAGTTCCGCCCTGGAAACTGCCCACGGTTTCGCCGCTGGCGGTGTATACTTTCACAGTGACTCTCTGGACATCGTTTTTACCAAGGCGGTAGGAAAGATACGCCCGCGAACTCCGCACAGGGTTCGGATACACGTAGCAGTATTTCTGCGGCAGAATCTCGTCGGTTGAACTCAGTCCCGGGCTCTGCTGTATTCTCAGGCTCAGACCGCTGTGCGTCGGCCCTCCACCCAGGCCGGACCACTGTGGAGACAGTTCCCGCGAGCCGGTGGAGTAGGCGTAAAGATAGCCCTCACCGTCGGCGAAAAGAAGGTCGAGCGTGCCGTCACCGTCCAGGTCAGCCGCTACAGGGGCGGCCACTGCATTCGAGCCGAGGATGAATCTGGCCGCCGGCCTGGATGAGCCGTCCCCTGAGTAGGCCAGCGCCAACCGTCCCCTTGTCGCGATGATAATCTCCTGCGCGCCGTTCCCGTTCAGATCAGCCAGGGTCGGCGCGCTAAGGTAACGCGGTTCCGGGTAGGCCATGGAGGTTCCCACGCGGATCGGGAATCCCTCCGGAGAGGAGCCGTTGTAATCGAGCACGTATAGCTTGTGTTTGCCTGGAGCGGTTGAATCAGGGAAATCCACCGGCACGACCAGCTCGTTCAGCCCGTCGCCGTCCACATCGCCGATAGCTCCACCAGCCAGGCAACTGCCGTCGGTTTCCACCGGCCAGCCGAATTGAATCGTGCCCAGTGAGTCGAAACTCCAAATTTTGCCGTCCTGGGTAAAAGCACAGACTCGAAAATGTTCGCTTTCCCCGGGCAGGCCCATACGCCCCACAACAGGAGCTGAACGGACCGGTGAGCCGAGGTCTTTGCGGAAAATCTCCTCGCCCTGTGCGTTGAATGCATAAAGGCTGCCTGCCAACGTACCCGCAAAAATCATATCGACCTTCCCGGAAACTCCGAAGAGCACTGCCACTGCTGCCTCGATTTCACCGTCCAGATTAACAGGAAAGCCGTTGACAAAACCACCATCGCCGTTGATCACGTAAAGCTGGGAGCCGGTATGCGGGATGCGGTTGCCGATTATTATATCCAGCGCGCCGTCGCCATCTACGTCCGCCAGCACGGGGGTGGCGCTGATCCTGCCGGCAAGCGGTACAGGCCAGTTTAGCGGGCCATTATAAGGCTCCCACCCGAGGTAGTCCATCCAGATTGCTCCTTCAGAGGAAGCCACTACGAGATTTGGAAACCCGTCCCCGGTTACATCCCCTACTGCGGGAGAACCGAGAATCGAATCCAGAACTGTGACCACCATTTCTACCTGGCCGCTGCTTTTTGCCAGGTATACCTTTCCGTTGTCCGTAGCCTGCACCACATCTTTGCCTGGCGTGGCCGGGTCGAGTTCGATCACCAGCGGGCTGGAGTTCAGTGTGCCGGTGCCCAGATCGCGCGGCCAGCCGGGGAGCGGATGAGAGAGATGTTCGCCCTCCGGCACCGCGTTGAAACGGATGTCGATAGCGATCAGGCTGTCAACCACTGGTTCCCCGGGCTCTACTGTCACCGAGCGGAAGCCGGAGATTTCGATATTGGAAGGCAACCCTGTATAACTTGATGAATTCGGGTTGGTATAGGGTCCGAAAACCAGGTTCAGATTTCCCAGCTCGAGGGTTTTTACGCCAGGCACACCTCCGCCGAAAACATCGAACGGGCTGCCAAACCCCGGATCGAAGGTGGCCGGAAAGGTGGCAAGCAAGTGCTCCACACCGTCGGCCTCCTCCAGGTCGATCCCGAGGTGGTGGGGATCGGTGTTAATAAAATTCAAGGTAAGGTCCGGGTTGAAATTACGCCGGATCACTTCCTCGTCAATATGCCAGATCAGCACTCCGGAACCCAGACGGGCGCTGTCCTCGGACGACATATTCTCCGGCAGTCCCGGGCCTAAAAGATTGGGTATCGACCAGTCGAACTCGGCAAATGAACCGTCGGGTAACTGGTAATCATCCAGCATTACATCCGGGAAAGAATTGCTGCCGTCTGTTTCATCGTAATCGAACTTGTTGTTGAAGTTTTCATCCCGCAGCCGGTTTACGATCAGGAAATACTCGGTGGAGGAGATCGGCACCTTGATCATCTGCGCCCCCAGGCCCTCAGCCTGAAGTTCGACCGCCTCGAGCACTGCGTTTTCCCAGTCGCCGGTGACCACGACTGGTTCCACCCAGCCCAGATAAACCTTTGACCAGGCCATCGGATGGCAGGGGATGCGGCTTACCGAGTTGTAAAACCCGGTGGCCATCAGGGCGAAGAACCCGATCGTGGGCCTGGTTCCTACAAGTGTGTCATAGAGGTCCGGCAGGCCGAAATAGTGGCCGAGTTCGTGCACCATCGTACCAAGCAGACCCTGAAGAGCACCTTGGGACCAGTTGGGTCTGTTCCCATCTGCATCAGGCGGAAGGTCGTAGTCCTGCACCGCGGTTTCCGGAAAGATCAGGATAGAGGATACGAAAAACGACGAGCCGTCCGGGCTGCGGTCGTTGGTCGCTACCCCCTTATAGTCAGGGTCGCCCTCGGCCAGAATCTCCCGCAACAGTGCGTGGTTGATCGAGACCGGGTGAACGTCGTCAGGAGATTTTTCGTCGAAATCCGTGTGCTGGCCGCATCCTGCGTGGAAAACCATGATCACATCATATTTCGAGTAATCCATCTCAGCGTCCGCTGCCTGGATCGCCTCCACGGCCAGGTTCGAGATGCGCAGGGAGTAGTCGTCATCCTTGCCGTATTCGGCCATCTCTTCGGACATCGTGTAGATCTCCGAAATGTCCCCCGGCTCGGGTACGCTGAAAAGCACCTTGCCCTGGCTCACTTTTTCATAGTATTGGGCGGCAAACAGGATATTGCGCTGGATATAGGCCTTTGATCGGGAATCCACGGTGGGATCTTCGATAATCTCAAAGGTGTCTTTTGGTGTGCCGTCCTGGCCGGTGACCTGGAAATCCCTGAAAGTAAAGAAAGGAATATCCCCCCAGGTGCCGTTGCCTGTAGTAGCGGGATTCTCATCCGGCTCAAACTGCACGCGAACCACGCCCACGCGGATCCTGCGCGGCCACTGGGCGGAGGCCAGCCCGACTCCTGCCGGGCTCCCGGAGATGAACGACTTGTAAGCCGGAGCATCCGGATTGGGGGCCGAGAAGTGAGGGCGCTTTTTCAGTGCCACCTTACTCGAAATTGCTATTTTGGTAAAATCGAAACCTGCCAGGCCGCCTGCGGATAAAACCAGGAAACAAAGAAATGCACTGAGCGCTCGAAGCAACATAATAATTATCAGTTAAGGTAATATATCTGCCAGCCAAACCGCTTGAACCTTCCTGAGCCGTGTTTGGAAATTTATACAAGCGCTGCCGGATATAGGTTCCTTGTTTAAGCTGGCTAAGATAACATAAATATTTTCAAGACTCAAATGTTTTCACCCTGGTATCTTTGTAGGGAAAGAAAACAGATTCCAATGTTAGTGAAATAAGAAATTGGCGGTTTAAGTATGGCAAAACTATTGACTTTCTCGCTGGTCAAGGTTAAGCTCAAATCCATGATTGCACGTAACGGGTACTTATTATTATCCCTTCAGATTTCTCCGTTATTATTCAACTTACTGCCATCGGCTCTGACCGGATTGACTCAGAGTTTGTTAGTATTAAATTCGGAATTTCGCCCGGGAAATCAACTGCAAGTTTTATGCTGGAATCGAATGTAACCAAAGGGCTTTTCTGATTGGAATTCGAGCTGAAGAATGATATTCTATTCGTTTATTTTATCATTTTCCCTTCATTAACATGCATCGACCTTCACTTGGCGGTGCAGTGATTCTCAATTAATTATCAGGGGGGCCTTATGGCATCTAAGCAGAAGGAAATCAACCGCCGCAGATTTTTCAGGGACGGAGCAGCGGTTGCCGGAGCGGGGCTTGGTGCGTTGATCGTCACTTCCCCATCAAGCCTTTTCAGTGCGGTGCCACCCTCGGACAGGATCACCGTGGGATATATCGGCGCCGGCGCACGGGCTCAGCAGATCATGGACTCCATGCTGTTGATACCGGGTGTGGAAATCACCAAGCTCTGTGACGCCTATACCGGCCGGGTAAAGCGGGCGATAGAGCGTTGCAAGGGCCGCCCGAAGGCGGTGAATGACTACAGGCAGATCCTTGAGGACAAGAGTATCGATGCAGTGGTTATCGGCACACCCGACCACTGGCACAAGAAAATGGCTATCGACGCAGTGCAGGCCGGCAAGGATGTTTATATCGAAAAGCCTCTGACCTATGCCGTGGATGAAGGCCTCGAGATAATCGAGGCGGTCAAGGCCAACGACAGGGTCTTCCAGGTGGGCAGCCAGGGAATCTCGAGCAAAGCCCAGCGTAAGGCGCGAGATGTTATCGCCTCCGGCAAACTGGGACAGATCACTATGATCCGCGCCTATTTCAACCGTAACACTGCAGGCGGCGCCTGGATTTATCCGATCCCGCCGAATGCCAACCGTCAGACTGTCAACTGGGGACAGTTCCTCGGCCCGGCGCCCAAGCGCGCTTTCAGCATGCCGCGTTTCTTCCGCTGGCGCTGCTATAAAGACTACTCGGGCGGTATCTCCACGGACCTCTTTGTCCATCTCTGCACCACGATCCACTTTCTGATGGACGCCCAGGCCCCGACCCAGGTGATGGGTATGGGAGAACTCTACCGCTGGAAAACCAGCCGCGACGTGCCTGATACGATCAACGTCTCGCTCAAGTACAAAGAAGGCTTCATGGTCAACATGTCGGGCACTTTCAACAATACCATGACCAGTGGGTCCGGGTTCCAGATCCTCGGCACAGAAGGAAGCCTGGAGATCGGCGGCGGGTTGACCTTTCACCCGGAAACCCCGATGGAAAACGACCGCTGGGTGGTGCGCAGCTGGGCCACAGAACTGGAAACTGCCTACTATGCCGATCCGAAATTGATCGCATACGAACAGGAGGCCAAGGCCAGAGAAGCGGCTGCCGAGCCGGAAGTGATCATGCCGCGCGGCGAAGAGGATTCCACAAAGGCACATCTGGAGCACTGGTTCGACTGCATCCGCAGCCGCACCAATCCTGAAGAGAATGCCGAGGTCGGACACCGGGCCTGCGCTGTAGCGCACATGGTCAACATGTCGATAGAAAGCGGCGACTCGGTGTACTGGGATTTCGACCGACAGACAGTGAAACGCTGGTAAGCTCGTGGAATAGGTGAATAACTGGCGGCATAGAACCGTCCAAGCAAAATGGATAATACATTCTTGTATTTTAAGAGTTTAATAACTGCTAATCTGTAGAAAGTTTTCAACTAACCACGGAGGAGAGGTTATATGAATCGTTTATCGGGCGCAGTATTGTCGGCGCTGATTCTGGTGTTCCTGCTATCTCTCTCAATCAATGCGGAATACAAGCATGGGTTCGTCGGCGCCTCGAAGTGCAGGGTCTGCCACATGAGCAAGAAAAAGGGTAACCTGTACGGGATATGGAAGGAAACGAAACACGCCAACGCTTATCTCGCTCTGACTACCCCTGAAGCCAAGGAAGTGGCCAAGAAAGCCGGCCAGGGCGACAAGCCGCCCCAGGAAAACCCGGCCTGTCTCAAGTGCCATGTCACCGCCTGGGATGCTCCTGCCGAGTTGCTCGGCTCAAAGTACTCCAAGGAGGAGGGAGTAGGCTGCGAGAGCTGTCACGGCGCAGGCAAAGACTATTCCCCGATAAAGATTATGAAAGACCAGGCCCTTGCTGTTGAAAAAGGCCTGAGTGTTCCAAAAAAGGAAGATTGTCTCGAGTGCCACAACAAAGAATCGCCGACCTACAAGCCTTTCGATTACGAGACTTTCTGGGCTAAAATCCTGCACGACAACCCGCTGACCGAGTAGGACGGCAATCGTATTTAATCTAAGATTTTTACGAGCAAATGCAGAACGGCCCCTCATCAAGGGGCCGTTCTTTTTCCTATTAGCCCCGTCCCCGATAATTTTTCGAAATATCCTTTCATTTTGCGGTTTGGGAATTAATTTTGAAAAAACTACAACGCCGTATTTTTACATGAGAATAGTTATTTTTAAGGGGAGCACCTGATTGTGCACCTTTATCGGGCTTTGTGAGAGGAGAACGGGTTTTGCAGCATCCATCCAAACATAAACCGGTCAGTATAGTAATCCCCACCTGGAACGGCTGTCCATTGCTTAAGCGTTTCCTCCCCTCTGTGCTGCATGCCTTGGAAGCCTATCCTGGTGGTGGCGAGGTTGTGGTTGTCGATGATGGCAGCACCGACGGCACCACGGGCTACATTCGCGAATGTTTTCCGGCTGTGAAAGTAATCAGGCTGGAAGTTAACTCCGGTTTCGCCTCGGCTGCCAATCGCGGGGTATGGGAGGCGGTTAATGATATTGTTGTGCTGCTGAACAATGATGTGGAGGTGAGCGAGCATTTTCTCGATCCACTGGTGCGTCCCTTCCAACAGCCCGGGGTTTTCGCTTCCTGTGCCCGCAGCCTGGACTGGGATAGAGAGACATTCCGCGACGGGGGCAAAGTGGGCCAGTGGAAACGGGGATTCTGGCGGGTCTGGCGCAACTACGACCTGGCAGAAAAAGGCCGGATTCCGGATGGGCCTCTACTGACTTTCTACTGCCCCGGCGGATTTGCGGCTTTTGACCGGAAAAAATGGCTGGCTCTCGGAGGGCTGGATGAACTGTTTAAGCCGTTCAACTGGGAGGATACCGACATCTGCTACCGCGCGCTGAAAAGAGGCTGGCGCCTGATCTACGTCCCACAGAGCGTGGTCTACCACAGGCCTGAAACCACGATCGGGGGCGGGGCTTTCCGCAGAAGCTACGTCCGCTATATCTCCCGCCGCAACCGCCTTTTTTTCCACTGGAAAAACCTCACCGATAATAAGCTTTTAGCAAAACATATCTTTTTCCTGACACTCTCCCTGCCGCTGAGCTTTCTGCGGCTGGACCTCGTCTCCGTGGCCGCTTTTTTCGGCGCGTTGCTCCATTTAGGCAAGATACGTGAGCGCAGGGCCGTGGAGAAAGCTGAATCGAAAGTGACAGATCTCGATATTTATCAAACTTATCGAGATTTTTATTCAGTTACACATGGAATAGTCTTGGAATAAATCGAATATCAGAACCTTTTGCACGGTATTTACCCGTCCATTCTCAATGTTAGAATAAATCTCAAGTATTACGATGGCTAAATCTAAAATGATCGAATTGAATTTTGACCCGCATTCGGAGCGGATTGCCCGAGCGCATTGCAAGCTGGAAGCTGCCTACAAACGGCATCCCGGGCATGAGATCCCCGTGGTGGAGCCTTATGTCTATCCAAATCTTGACACTACAGAGGAATCAGTGACGGATCTGGACAGGATGCTGGAGCAGGCAGTGGGTTGGGCGAACAGCCTCGCGGCCACAGACAACGACTGGCCGCCGGTAATTCTAACCTTTTGCAGTGTGGTCATGGTGCCAGAGGCTTTCGGCTGCGAGGTGGTTTTCCATCCCGGACAGAACCCCTGGGCCAGGCATGCGCTAAGCGATATAAAACAGGTATGGCGCCTGAAACCGGCTAAGATGAATGAGGTGCCAATGATTAGGCGCCAGATTGAGTGGATAGACTATGCCCAGCGTAAGCTCGGCACTGATATTCCAATTTGGACCCTGGACATACAAAGCCCGTTCAGTGTTGCAGCGCAGATCGTGGAACCAGACGAGCTGCTGGCAGCCTGCCTGACCAGTCCCCGGGAAGTTCATCATCTGTGTCAGATGGTTACGGATTATTCGATAGATATGATGCAGAAACAGTTCGAGATTATGGAGCATCCGGGATTCCCGGGAGCCAATTTCCCCAGTGTTTCGGAGAATATCGGTATTTGCATTGCGGATGATTCCCCGTTGATTATGCTCAGTCCTGAAATGTACCGCGAATTCGCCCTGCCCTACAATTGCCAGCTGGGCGAAATATTCGGCGGTATCCATATCCAGTCCTGCGGAGATTACCGCCATAACCTCGATAATCTGCTGGACATCACAAATATCAGGTCAATTCAGGTGCATGCCGGGCAGGGAGAATTTCCACTGCCTGAGACAGCCGAGGAAGATTGTCCATTCAATCGGGCCCGAAAAAAGCTCGCCTTTTTTGTGGATGTTAACGATATTGCGCTGGGTGATGAATACAGAGGCAGGTATAAGGAACATTATACAGAGTACGTACTAGTGAGACTGCGGGCGGGCGATTTAACCGGCTGTATTCTTCAAAGCTGCGGTTGCCCGCCAGGAGCCAACCTGGATGATTTTAACGCAGCCCTGGACTGGACCCGGCAGCAAGTCTCGGGAAATTAGTGACACACCTGTCAATAATTTCTTGCAGTTATTTGTTGGAAAAGTTCACCACAATAGTATATGATATATGATATTGGCAATTAAGGCGAATCTAGTAGATTATTAACTGGATAGTGTATACAGTTTGTCCGTGATTGCTGATAGTGGTTTATTCGAGTTTCGGACAAGTTATTTTACGGTTTTCAACCCATGGCTGAAGAAACTTTAAATTCCGCCTCACAGACTTCCAGCGCTGAGGTCTCGACTGAAGAACAGGTAAGCGGGAAAGCTATAAAGAAAACTTACCTGGAGATCAGGGAGGAAGCTCGCCGGGCGATCCTGTCCGGCCATGACCGTGAAAAGTACGAATCCCTGGAGCCGGATGAACAGGAATTTATCAACGCGGCGTGCCTGTACGAGTTTAATTCTCAAAAAGTCAAGCAGACAAAGAGCAAGGTTAAACTACGCGTGATATTGTTTTGCCGGGATGTGGCCGCAGCCTACTGTTCGGGCAAAGACCTGACCGGACAGTACGGCGAGGGCAAGCGAATCCTGAAAAACACCGAGGCTGGCAGCGAGACAGTAAGGTTCGTGCTGGCGCGCAGGGTCTGCTCCATGCTGGAGAAGATTTATAATCTCTACAGCTCCCATCCACGCTCTTATGTCAGCACCGACCTTCACCGGGTGGAAACCGAGCTGCTGAATTACACCGGCCGGCTCGGTAAAATTATCCGTGACCCGCTCAACCAGGCTCGACGGATCTATCTCCAGCTCAAGGAACGCACCGGCTGGGATATACCGGCTTCGGCTTTCGGCAATGCCGAGGGCTGTGACGTGCCGCAGCTTTTTTTCAACCGTTACTCCGATCCCAACCAGCTCCTGCTGAAAGACCCGCTCAAACCGTTTCGCAGCGACAACCTGGAACCGCCTTTGAAACTCGACTACCGGATCAAAAACGCAGTTTTGATTGTGGCCGGCGAGAACCGGTTCCACCTTGACAAGAAAAAGTTCGCCACAGTGAGAGACTCGGCCACCGCCAGGGCAATCATGCTCAAGGGGCTCGAAGAGGTCCGGGTGAAAATAGGCGAAGCTTACAGAATGGACACTTACGAGCTGGCTGATAGGCTGTCGGCAGAGGATGAGATCAATGTGCCGTCGATCAAGGAGGCGGCTTTCCAATTTTTCTATGGTTATACGCTCAAAAACCTGCCAAATACTGCGGCACGGGTGGATGCCGCGGAGCTATTTATCCTGAAACTGATGGAGCAGGAGAACGATGTCGGCTGCCGCGGATTCACCAACTGCGTTTTCCCGCCCGGATCAGTAAGGGATGATACCAATCCGGATTACTGGTCCACGGAGTACACTGAAGCCTACAAGCTGCGCTGTGTATTCAATGAAATCGGAACCGGCCAGGCACGGCTTTCCATGTTCGCCATGAAAATGACCGAGCTTCTGACAGAGTATCTGGATGGGCAGCTCAAGGCGATCAAGGAGCGCCTGGAAACTCCGTTCAAACACAAGATAGCCGCGACCGAGAAACGCCTTCAGGAATTCCTTAAGACACATGGTAAAGACCTGGAACAGAGCGATGAAATCAGCGAGAAACTTGACCAGCTTGTGCGAAAGCGCCGGGAGCTGATCGATGAATCCCTCTCAATGATCCAAAACACATTCAAGAAGTCCCTGAAAGCAGACACTGACCAAGGGGAAATGGAATTAATCCAACGGATCATGCCGAGGCTCAAAGAGGAGGCCGAAAAGAGGGATGAGATAATCGGCAAGCTCAGGGAGCGATACAAGGCCCTGGCAAACAAAAACAACAGCCTGGCCGGCCAGGTGAAAAAGATTGACGGCCTGCTTGAGCAAGCCAAGCAGAATCCAGCAGACCCGGCGATCAAAGAGGCCGAACGTGAGCTTTTCGCTTTAAATTCAAACATGTCCCCGGATGCGGAAACTCCCAATACGCTTCCCGAATTGCGAAATCTGATTTTCCAGCAGGTAAATAAGGTTCGAGCCGGGCTGGACAAGATCAAAGAGCGGCATGCAGCAGCACTCAGAGTTGCGAAGTCGCTGAAAGAGATGATCTTTAAAATCCAGGAAGCCGAGAATCTGGCTGCGGAGATCGCTCCTCTCCAGCAGCAGCATGAGGCAATCCAGACCCTGCTCAGGCAAAAACAGTCTCTGACTGCTGAAATCGACCAGATCAACTCAGAGCGGGATGAGTGTATCAGCCGGATCGAGGATGCAATCGAGGCGAACCAGGAAAGCTGAAACTGGGGCCGTCCGGGGAAGTGAGAAGATCCTGCGATAATTGCGTGACGTATTTGAAGAATCGATGGATTCTTTGGATGATATAAAACAGAAGATTCTACATGTCTGCCGCCGCCTTTATCAATGGCACATGGTGGATGCAACAGGCGGCAATGTCTCTGTTCGCTTTGGCGCTGACAGAGTAATCGCCACTCCTACCGGGATGAGCAAGGGTTTTCTCCAGGCTGATGACCTGGTGGAACTGGATCTGGAAGGCAGGCCTCTGGGCAGGGGTAAAAGAACGGTTACCAGTGAAATCGGGCTCTACCTCCGGATTTTCCAGGCAAGGCCTGATGTGGCTGCCGCAATCCACGCACACCCTCCACACGCCACGGCATTCGCTGTCACCGGCAGAACACTCGCCACGGATGCCCTGCCGGAATCAGTTGTAATTCTTGGTAAGGTTCCCCTTGTTCCATACGGTACTCCAGGCACGGATGAACTTTACAATGAGGTGGAAAAATTCCTCCCCGGGCATGATGTCTTTCTGCTGGCCAACCATGGAGCCCTCACACTCGGAAAGGATGTTATCGAAGCCTACCACAGGATGGAATGCCTTGAACACACGGCCATGATCCTCTCTTTAGCCGAATCCCTGGGCGGGATAAACCGGCTGAACCCAGAACAGGTGGCCACACTGCTCAGCATTCATAAGAAATAACAGGAACCATTTGTGAAACAACTTGATAACCCTGCACTCTGTCTTTTATTAAAAACCGCACTTGCTCTAGAAACGTGTTGAAATTTCATCGATTTCATTTTTTAGAAAAACGAAACAATGTCTGGATTGAATTGAAACTGTTTAAGAAACGATCACTTGCGTAGGGCACGGCGCGCCGTGCCCTACGGCGTCCAGGATTAAAGACCTGCTTATCGATTTATCAGCGCGCCTCTAGTACCCTCTGATTCTTACTCGTTAAATCTGTCTCAGACGGGGTTTCCAGCAGGCTAAAGCTGTTGACTTAAACCGTCGCCACTTCTATTTTCTTTACATCCCGGCTCTGGTTGCACTCAGGTTAATTTGCGTGTTGGAACGTTTTAAGGAGCTAAAAGGATGTCGATCGAGGGATATATCGATTACAGGCGCAGAGAGTACTGCAAGGACATCAAATGCCCGATCCAAGTTATGCTGGACAGACAGGTGCCCGGCTCGGAAGGCTATGAGGAAATCAGGAACATCTGCAAGACCAGCTGCATTCATACGACATACGAGTTTCATCACTGGCTCATCGAAAAGGGCTATCTGGTTGTCAGGGCCGCAAATTAGGATTTCAACATGGCAGCCGAAACTAATTGATTTAGTAAGGAATTGGACAGAACTTAAAGGTTATAAAAGCTCTCTTTTTATTAGCTTTAATCAAAAATAATTCCTCGAAGCTTTGCTTCGGGTTAATCCGCCACGGGGGATAGATCGGTAATCCTCCTTGTATAATAGCGGTTGGATGTTAGGATAGTTTAAAGCAATCGGGAGATCAGTATGCAATCCCCCTTACCAAAGGGGATTGAGTATTTAAAGTCCCCCTTACCAAAGGGGGAGACAGGGGGTTGTCTCGATATGTTCGCCCTTGGGGGGGGGCAATAAGATCGATCAAATTCATGATTTTAATACTCCGCTGCTTGCCGTGGGCAGTGTCTTTTTAACAAACCGAAAATTATAAATGAGGTGATTTGAATGGACTGGGGAATGAAAAACCGCATGTCACGCCTGATAGGCGACGACGGCCGCTGCTTTTTCCTGCCGATTGACCACGGCTATTTCCAGGGTCCCACCACCTGCCTGGAAAAGCCGGGGGAGACCATAGCTCCGCTGCTGCCCTATGCAGACGCGCTTTTTGTCACGCGCGGGGTCCTTCGCAGTTGTGTCGATCCGGGAACCAGCGTGCCGATCATTCTCAGGGTTTCGGGGTGCACAAGTATAGTCGGCCCTGGGCTTGAGAACGAGGCGCTCACGACTTCAATCAAGGATATCATCCGGCTCAACGCCTCGGCTGTCGGGGTGTCGGTGTTTATCGGCACCGAGTATGAGCACCAGACCCTGAAAAACCTCTCGCGCATGGTCAACATGTGCGAGGGCTACGGAATCCCGGTAATGGCGGTGACCGCAGTGGGCAAGGAACTTGAGAAGCGCGACGTCCGCTACCTCGCTCTGGCGAGCCGGATCTGCGCCGAGCTGGGTGCAAAGGTGGTTAAAACCTACTATTGCAAGGAATTCGACAAGATCACCGGAGGCTGCCCTGTGCCGGTGGTGATTGCCGGCGGCCCGGCCTGCGACACCGAGCTCGAGGTGATGGAATTTGTTTACGACGGGGTACAGAAAGGAGCCATCGGGATTAACCTGGGACGCAATGTCTGGAGAAATAAGTACCCCGTAGCGATGATGAGAGCCTTGAGGGCGATCATCCACGACGGTGCCAAGCCGAACGAGGCTCTCGAGATGTTTAACGAACTGAAAAATGCAAAATAGGATATAAAATGCGTGTGGCGATGTATTATAACAACAATGACGTGCGGCTGGAGGAAATGCCGGTTCCCCGGATCGGGCCCGGCGAGATTCTGGTCAAGGTGATCGCCAGCGGGATTTGCGGCAGTGACGTGCTTGAGTGGTACCGGATAAAAAAGGCGCCTATCGTGCTCGGCCACGAGATTGCCGGCGAGATAGTTGAAGTGGGAGAGGGTGTGGGGAAAGTCAAGGAAGGCGACCGGGTGTTTGTCTCACATCACGTCCCCTGCAACACCTGCCGCTACTGCCGCTCCGGCAACCACACGGTCTGCGAGACCCTTCACACCACTAATTTCGACCCTGGCGGGTTCGCCGAGTACATTCGCGCCCCGAGAATCAATGTTGACCAGGGAACGTTTATTCTGCCTGATGAGATTACCTTCGAGGACGGTTCGTTTGTCGAGCCCCTGGCCTGTGTCGTGCGGGGGCAGAGAGTCGCCGGGTTCAGGCCCGGAACGAGCGTTCTGGTTCTGGGCAGCGGCATTTCCGGTCTGCTTCATATAATGCTCGCCCGGGCAAGCGGAGCAGGCAGGATAATTGCCACCGATATCAGTGAGTACAGGCTGGCCAAAGCGAGAGAATTCGGCGCGGATGAGGTGATCCATGCCGGGGAGGATGTCCCGGCGCTGGTGAAAGAACTAAACGGCGGTTATCTGGCGGACCTGGTGATAGTCTGTGCCGGAGCGCTGTCGGCGTTCAAGCAGGCGCTGAAATCCGTGGACCGGGGAGGCACGGTGCTCTGTTTTGCCACCACGGATCCGGGGGTGAAAATCCCGATTCCGGCAAACGAATTCTGGCGAAACTCGATAACCGTGCTGCCTTCCTACGCAAACAGCCCATATGATGCCGAGGTGGCAATCGAGCTGATCCGCTCCGGAAGAGTTAATGTCAACCCGCTGATCACCCACCGCCTGCCTCTGGAGGAGACCGCCAGAGGGTTCAAGCTTATGACCGAGGCTGGCGAATCGATCAAGGTGGTTATCGAGCCGCACGGATAGTTTTTAGAAAAATATTGATTTGAATTATAAGCTTATAATATTATAAAATAGTTTTGCAATTTGATTTTTAAGAAAAATTCCGTTTCAAAA
>JAUVUV010000045.1 GCA_030604975.1 Candidatus Glassiibacteriota bacterium
CTATTTTCGGCTGGTGAATTACAGCACTGGCAAGCGCCACGCGCTGTTTCCAGCCCAAAGGAAGTTCGGCCGTTTTCTGGCGTTCAACCTCTCCGAGAGACAGCAGGCGGAAAAGTTCTTTCTTCCGCCTGGCTGTTTCTGCATCTTTCAAGCCGTAAACTCCGCCGAAAAACTGGAGGTTTTCGCCCACGGTGAGGTCCTCGTAAAGGGAAAATTTCTCTGCTGGTATAGTACTTGCAAGTACGCTACTGACAATAATATCGCCTTTTTTGGCAATTCCAGATTTACTCACTCTATGAACTGTTTATGTCAGAATCGACAATAAAAATAATACGCCAGACTCTGCATTTTTTTCCTATCTTTGCCCTGATTCTGCTATTCGGCTGCAGCGACTCGCGGATTTCGAATAACCTTTTCTCCCCCACTGACAGGGAAAATCAGCCGGATGATGGCATATTTCAGTCCGCTTCCAGTCTCTCCTTTGACATCAGGCTCAAAGTTCAGCCCGGCAGCCCGCCTCCCTCTCCGCAGCTTGCCGTGGCCCGTGATGACACCACCACAGACAGTCTCAACCTTTATATCGATGTGGAGATAGAGAATGTCGGACCGCAGGTCATGTTCCTATCGGAAGAGGCTGATTTGCTTAACTTAGAGGCGAGAGTGACTTTCGTGGATCTTCCTTATAAGAAAAATTTCTATATGGGCCGGCTGAAACTGGTGGTGGGCTGGACTGAGAGTGGCCGACAGGCGAGTGAGGTCCACGATACCGAGTTCTCCGCCGACTCATCAGTTCTTCTCAGGATTCCACTGAGCCGCGTTGACTCGTTCCACATCGGGGATAATGTCGCTGTTTACGGAGAGGTACTCGCTCCGGGCCGCTTTATATACGCCAAAACCGTGCGGCGGTTCGATGCTGCTACCCCACCCCAGGACCCTGCCCCCGACCTAGTGGGCTTTATCAAAAGTATTGACGAACTCCACAAGCGCATATACGTGTCGAACGCTACGGTGGTGATTACGGACACGACCAGGATAGAAAATTCCGCAGGAGAGTTGATCACCTCGGACAAACTGTCGCAGGGAAAAAACGAATTCACGATCACGGCAATGGCCTGGGCATATACCATCGGTGTGGGCATGACCGCCAATGGCTGGGAGTTTAAACGCTTCACGGTCTATGTCGGCCGCCAAATCTCTCAATGAAACCTTCCAGATAATCAATGGCTCTGTAGAGATACGATATCTTAATAGTCATTGTGAAACCGCTGTTGTTTTTTCCCTTTTCACTCTTGACAGCTAATACTTTTTTTAATAGTATAAGTCGACTTTTTTTAGGACGATCTTTTTGTTGCCGTAATCTTCTTATTTGCAGAGAGTTATGTGGTCTCTCGACAACTTTCCTTTTTCTTGACACGCTACTTGGAGGGGCGATGAACAGTTTTTCCTACGGCGATGATTCCCTGGAAGAAGAGTTCGATGAATTCGAAGATGAGGATTTGGAAGAAGTATTGCTCGATGATGAACTCGACGACGAGGAGGACGAATTAGACACGGAAGAGTACTCGGAAGAAAAAATTGAAGATATTGACGATTATGAAAATGATTATGACTGAGATCGGCAAAGCAGGCGGCATTTTGTCAGGCTAGAACCTGGTACTGAACGGATATTGTCTTTCGCAGTAATCGTAAAGCCTTTAGGCAATCCCTATTTTCTTTTAGCTTTGTGAGCTTCCGGTTTGGGCGTCTTGGGCGTCAATGTAGTCTATCAATGTAGTCTGTTAAGTATTGTGTTTCACAGGTCGGAATTTACTTTTATCAGCATTTCATTCCTTAAACAAGCAGCCCATTATCAGGATACCTTAGTTACCGGACTCACCCTTTGCCGCTTCCTGGCCTTGCCTGGAACAGTCAGCAAGAGACCGAACACATAAAATCCAGCTTGTTATCGTTGCTGGACTGCGTTGAATCGCATGAGCGGGGGACACTTAACCATCCATTTGAGGTTCCGACCAGAGCTGTCGTTACTGGAATTGCCTGTTTTCTTAAGATCACTGCTGTGTCCTTGAAAAATGGAGGGCACAAAAGACAGCGAGGACCGAAATAGCCCTTTCATAGCAATCCGCTGGCCAGCTTTATTGGACAGCGGATTGCTATTTCCGATAAATTATCTGGGGGTGGAAATGACGGAATTTACTTATCACAATGGGGAGCTCTGTTGCGAAGAGGTCTTACTTGCGGAAATCGCCCAACATGCTGGAACGCCTTGCTTCGTTTACAGCAAGCGAGCGCTTTTGAACGCATATTTTGCACTGGATAAAGCTTTTGCAAAGATCGATCACCTGATCTGTTACTCAATTAAAAGCAATGCCAACCTCGCTGTGCTCAACCTTCTGGCAAGCCAGGGTGCGGGTATGGATATCGTAAGCCAGGGCGAGCTTTACCGGGCACTCAAGGCCGGTGTGCCCCCAGAGCGGATAGTTTACAGCGGAGTCGGCAAATCCGGGGCTGAAATCCGCTACTGTCTCGAAAGCGGCATTCTTTCTTTCAACGTGGAAAGCATCCCGGAACTGGCGGCAATCAATCGCATGGCAGCAGCTCTCGGCAAGACCGCCCCGATCAGCCTCCGGGTCAACCCCGACGTGGAAAGCAATACACACGAATATACCTCTACCGGGAAAAAAGAGTCTAAGTTCGGCATTCCATATGATGAAGCTCTCCAGGCCTACACAAAAGCCGCCGAATTTGAAAACCTCAGGCTGATAGGAATCGACATGCATATCGGCTCACAGGTCACCCAGATAGAGCCTTTTGTCACCGCTTTTGCAAAAATAGCCGACTTATTCATCCAACTGCGAAACGAGGGATTTGAGTTGGAGTTTTTCGATATCGGCGGCGGCCTGGGAATCAGGTACTCCGAGGAGACTCCGCCCACAGCAGCCGAGTTTGCCGAGGCCGTTCTGCCGATCCTAAAGCCCCTGGACTGCAAGATAATCCTCGAACCGGGGCGTTTTATCAGCGGTAATGCCGGTATATTGCTTACCCGGGTGATCCATCTCAAGCAGACCGGGGTGAAAAATTTCGCTGTGGTTGACGCGGGGATGAATGACCTGATCAGGCCGAGCCTTTACAATGCCTACCATCAGGTAAGCCTGGTAACCGAAAGTGATTCCCCGAAAGTCAAAGTAGATATTGTCGGCCCGATTTGCGAAACAGGAGACTGGCTTGCAAAAGACAGGCTTTTGCCTAAATTAGAAGAAGGTGCGCTGCTTTGCGTGCACAGCGCCGGGGCTTACAGCTTCACAATGAGTTCCAATTACAACGGCAGACCGCGGGGCGCGGAGGTGCTGGTCGACGGCGACTCTTACCGCATAGTGCGGAAAGCCGAAACACTCGAGGACCTGATACGCGGCGAGGAGATCTAAATTCGATGCTGGAATTTGTTAAAATGCACGGGCTGGGCAACGACTATATTTTTATCGACTGCCTGCACATCGATCCGCCGACAGACCCTGGCTCTCTTTCCCGAAAGATAAGCGACCGCCATTTCGGCGCTGGATCGGACGGGCTGGTGCTGATTCTTCCGCCGGAGACCAAATCCGGTCACTGCCGGATGAGGATGTTCAATGCCGACGGCAGCGAGGCGGAAATGTGCGGCAACGCTATCCGCTGCGTGGCGAAACTCGTTTACGAACAGGGCAAGATAGTTGAAAAAAGGATGCGTGTGGAGACCGGGACCGGTCTGTTAATCCTGGATCTCCAGGTGGAGAACGGTAAAGTGCCAGCGGTGCGTGTGGATATGGGGCCTCCCAGGTTCTCCCCGGCCGAGATCGGCATACGTCTTCAGGGAGAACGGATTATCGAGCAAACGATAGAAGCCGATGGCCGTATTTTCGAGATTTCCTGCGTTTCCATGGGCAACCCCCACGCGGTGATTTTCCTCGATGAGCCGGTTGAGGATTTCCCGGTTGCGCGTTACGGGCCGGCAGTGGAGAACAACCCTCTTTTTATCAACCGCACGAATGTCGAGTTTGTCAATGTGCGCGGCAAAAACAAATTGCGCCAGCGCACCTGGGAGCGCGGATCAGGAGAAACCCTGGCCTGCGGCACAGGAGCCTCCGCCGTGGCAGTGGCTTCGATCCTGACCGGGAGATGTTCCCCTGGCACGGTCGAAATCCAGTTGAACGGAGGCTGGCTTTCGATCCACTGGCAAGAGAGTGAAAACGTGTTCATGACCGGACCGGCCGAGCAAGTTTACACAGGCTGCTGGCCGGAATAGTCAGAGCGGTTATCTTTATCACACAGGAGTTTTACAGATGCCGGATCCTTTGGTTCAGGAACTTTTTGCCGAGCGGATCGGCGGAAAAAATTTTGGGAAAGATACAACAGTCTACAAGTTCGAAAAAATAAAACGAGCCAAGCGCGCCGCGATGACGGCCAATCCGGGGATCAAGCTGATTGATCTGGGGGTGGGAGAACCGGACGGCATGACCCCTGAGCTGATTGTCGAAACCCTGGCCGCAGAGGCCCGCATGCCTGAAAACCGTGGATACACTGATAACGGCATAGCTGAATTCCGCGAAGCCGCCGCGCGTTACATGGATAAAGTATTCGATGTAAAAGGGCTTGATCCGCAGACTCAGATCAATCACTCGATTGGAAGTAAAAGCGCGCTTGCGCTTCTGCCCAGCGCCCTTGTCGACCCGGGAGATGTTGTGCTGATGACCGTGCCGGGCTACCCTGTTTTCGGTACTCACAGCAGCTGGTACGGGGCAGAGGTGGTAAACCTGCCGCTGACAGAGAAAAACGGCTTTCTGCCCGACCTGGATTCGATATATGGTGAAACAGCCCGGCGGGCCAAGGTGCTTGTGCTGAATTATCCCAATAATCCCACAGGCAATTGCGCCACCAGGGAATTTTTCAGCCGCGTGGTGGAATTCACCCACCGGCACAAGGTTGCGGTTATTCAGGACGCGGCTTATGCAGCTCTGGTTTACGGCCGTAATCCGCTGTCGTTTCTCTCGATAGACGGCGCAATGGAGGTGGGTATCGAGCTTCATTCTCTGTCCAAATCCTACAACATGACAGGCTGGCGGATCGGTTTTGTCTGCGGCAACGAGAGGCTGATCAAGGCCTTTGCCGAGGTCAAGAACCACTCGGACAGCGGCCAGTTCGCCGCAATCCAGAAAGCAGCCATTGTTGGCCTGGATAACCCGCAGTTCACCGAGGAAATCTGCCTGAAATACGAGCGCAAGCTGAAACTTCTCTGTGAGGTTTTTGCCGGACTGGGTTTTACGGTCAGAATGCCGGAAGGGACTTTCTACATTTACATGAAAAGTCCGAAAGGCATTGCCGGCGGTGAGCGTTTCGCCACGGCTGAGGACTGCTCCCAGTATTTAATCCGCGAGCACCTTATTTCCACTGTACCGGAGGACACAGCAGGGCCGCACCTCCGGCTGAGCGCAACGTTTATTGCACCAGCGCCCGAAGAGGAGAAACGGATTGCGGCCGAGATCACAAAACGGCTGGGTGGGGTCAGGTTCGAATTTTAAATCGGGATGCCGTAAAGCTGGCAAAGTGACGAAAACAGGTATATTTTCTTTTCCTTACATAAAGGAGGAAACATGTTCAAGGGCTCGATAGTCGCACTGGTTACTCCTTTCAGCAACGGAGAAATCGACGAGAAAGCCCTGGGCGAGCTGGTCGATTTTCACATTGAAAACGGCACGAGCGCAATCCTCCCTTGCGGAACAACTGGTGAATCGGCCACCATGGACCATGCCGAGCACATAAGGGTAATCCAGGTGGTGACCGAGGCCGTCTCGGGCAGGATCCAGGTGATTGCCGGCACGGGAAGCAACAGTACCGCCGAGGCGATCTATCTCACCAGGGAGGCGGCAAAGATGCGCATCGACGCCGCTCTTCTGGTAAGTCCCTATTACAACAAGCCCACGCAGGAAGGGCTCTATCAGCACTATAAGGCCGTGGCCGAATCGGCGGACATCCCGATAATTCTCTATAACGTGCCTTCCCGCACCGGAAAAAATATCGAGCCCGAGACTGTCGCCCGATTGAGTGAAATAGAGAACGTGGCAGCAATCAAGGAAGCCTCGGGAAGTCTCGACCAGGCGAGCCAGATCGCCAGCCTCTGCGACATTACCATCCTTTCCGGCGATGATTCGCTGACACTGCCGCTGATGTCGATCGGGGCAACAGGCGTGATCTCCGTGGCTGCCAATGTGGTTCCTGAGCTGGTGGCGAAAATGACCGGCGCCTGGCTGGACGGGGATCCCGAGACTGCCAGAAAGATGCATTTCGAGCTTTTCCCGCTTTTCAAGGCCCTTTTTATCGAGACCAACCCGATCCCGGTCAAGGCTGCGGTGGCTGCTCTGGGCAAGATCAAGGAGGAATACCGCCTTCCGATGTGCCCGATGGCTGCCCCCAACAAGGAAAAGCTCCTCACTGTAATGCGGGATATGAATCTGATTTGAGCCACTGAACGATTTCCATGCAAGCCAGGGCAAGGCTTTTCCCGCCTTCGCCATAACGACTTATCCTGCCAATTGATCAGGAAAGGACGCTGGACAAATGATCGAAATCTGTCTTGTCGGTGCCTGCGGGCGTATGGGACAAAGGATCACCGCGGCGGTAGCCCAAAGCGGTGATACCCGGCTGTCCGGGGCAGTGGAAGCCAAAGGGCATCCCTTGCTGGGCCGGGATGCTGGTGAGGCTGCCGGGCTCTCTTCTCTGGGTGTTAAGGTCACTGACGACCTGGATTCAGCGCTCTCGCATGCCGGGGTGGTGATAGATTTTTCCCTGCCTGCTTCGCTAATCCACACCGTTGAACTCTGCCAGGCCAGAGGTATCCCGCTGGTCAGCGGAGTAACCGGCATCCCGGAAAACGGCGCGCAGATCCTGCGTCAGGCCGCAAGCAAAATCGCGCTAGTCTGGGCTCCGAATATGAGCGTGGGAGTGAACCTGATGTTCAAGATCGCCGCCCAGGTTTCCTCCGTGCTGGGTGATGATTTCGACGTGGAGATTTATGAGACCCACCACCGATTCAAACAAGACGCCCCAAGCGGCACAGCCAAGCGTCTGGCTGAGGTAATCGCCAAAAGCCTTGGGCGAAACCTGGAGGAGGTGGCCTGTTACGGCCGCATAGGGATTACCGGTGAGCGGGACAGTAAACAAATCGCGATCCATTCCATACGTGCAGGCGATGTCGTGGGAGAACATACAGTGGTTTTCGGCGGGCTTGGCGAAAGGTTCGAGATCACCCACAAGGCTCACAGCCGTGACACATTCGCGCGTGGGGCGGTCGTTGCCGCGCGCTTTGCTGCCACAGCCAGGCCGGGTCTTTACGATATGCAGGATGTGCTGGGTTTAAAAACCTGACCATCCTTTTCTGTCTGCCACGGCCGGCTTGAAAACAACCTTTGATAAAGTACGCTACCCCCCCGTTATTGGCTATTACTTTTAACTACCCAAATGTTCAGGAGGCAGTCTATGTCGGTATCTAAATGCGTTTCCAGGATCGAGCAATCAATCACCCTTGCAATTACCGCCAAGGCCAAAGCAATGAAGGCCGAGGGGATCGACGTAATAGGTATGAGCGCAGGGGAACCGGATTTCGACACACCGGATAATATCAAGCAGGCAGCAATCAAGGCGATAAACGATGGGATAACCAAGTATACACCGGCAGCGGGTCTCCCGGCGCTTCGCAAGGTAGTTGCTGAGAAGTTCGAAAAGGACAATGGCCTGAGCTACAAGCCGGAAGAGATCATCGTGAGCTGCGGAGCGAAACATTCGGTGTTCGTTGCGATCATGGCCCTGGTGGATGAAGGCGACGAAGTGATCATTCCCACGCCTTATTGGGTGAGCTACCCGGAAATGGTCAAAGTCGCCGGTGGAAAGCCCGTGATCGTGGAAACCACGCTGGAAAACGAGCTCAAGCTAACCGCAGAGCAGTTGCGCGAAGCTGTAACGCCCAGAACGAAGGCCCTGATAATGAACTCGCCTTCCAACCCGAGCGGCATGGTTTACACCAAGGATGAATTGCTCGCCCTGGTCGAGGTGCTGAGGGAACTCGAGATCTACACTATCAGCGATGAAATCTACGAAAAAATCCTCTACGACGGTGCCGAGCATCATTCTATCGCCTTCCTGGATCCGAAAGTTTTCTCCAGGACAATCACGATCAACGGGGTTTCCAAGAGCTATTCGATGACCGGCTGGAGAATCGGCTACGCCGGGGGCCCGCTGGAAGTGATCAAGGCAATGGGCAAACTTCAGAGCCAGGAGACCTCCAATCCCTGCTCGATCTCCCAGATGGCGACAATCGAGGCGCTCACCGGGCCGCAGGACAGTGTGGGGAAAATGGTCAAGGCTTTCGATGAACGCCGCACCTGCCTTGTCGAGGGCCTGAATTCAATGGAAGGCGTGAGTTGTGTCAAACCCAAGGGAGCCTTTTACGCCTTCCCCGATTTCAGCGCGCATTACGGTAAATCCGTAAATAGCAAGGTTATAAACGGCAGTGTCGATTTGAGCAACTACCTGCTCGAAGAGATGAAAGTCGGCGTGGTGCCGGGGGCTGGGTTCGGCACGGACGCCCATCTGCGAATCAGTTACGCCACCTCGATGGATGCAATCAAGAAAGCTCTTACCCGGATCGAGGAGGGACTGAAAGCTCTTTCCTGACATAGCCATTCACGCAGGTACAAAAAACCCGGTGAGCGAAAGGTTCACCGGGTTTTTTATTTACAGCAACACAAATCAGCACAAGTCAGTCTCGTTTGCTGATATCAAACATATTGGTACGCGTGATTTTATTTCCCGTACTGGCGTCTGTCACCACCACGGTTATATTGTATTCGCCTGCAGGTGATTCGCTGATATCAATAGATACGTATTCAGCCTGGGCGATCTGGTCGATCCGCTCAGGGTCGACTTCTTTGTCGAAGGTGAGGGTGATCTTTCCCTTTTCCTCGCTTCTGCTGAGCATCCTGCCGAATGAACCGAAAATCTTATTGGCGAGATTCCGGTCCAGTTTTTCCGCCTCGATGGTGAAATCCACGTTGTACTTTTTCTTGCCCTCTTCCGACTTGCTCAGGTTGTAGATTTCATAATAGACGAAAACCGCTTGATCCGGGGTGAATGCGCGCGAGGGCAAAGGCATCACGTTATACCTGCCGCGTGTGAACTTGCGCGGCTTTCCGCCGTCGAAGGGGGTAATATTGGAGGACACGATAATCTGGCTCACGTTGAATTCATCCATTCTGTAATGGGTCACGGTTATATCACCCTTGTAAATCCCCATGTGGTTCGAACCGAGGTCTTTCACACTGACCGAATAATGATAGTCTCCCGGCGGCAGATTCATCGTCTGCTTGTCCACCAGAAGAAGGCCCTTGTTATTTTTATCAGGCTCCTGGCCGAGCTGGTAACTGCGGCGGTTGTAAACCCGGTCTACCTCGTTCCATTCCTGGTCGAAAATCGCGAAAGTGCTTTCGTAATTAACCCTGACCCCGATAATGTCGGGTTTAAATTCCAGCTCCGAGACCGGCAGGCCATAGAAAATATTCACGTTGCTGTTGGCGTTCATGGCCATGAAGTCAGCAGTGTAGTAATAGTAGTCTAACGGCTCCACGCCCATATCCGGCACGTAGGTCTCGCTTTCTATACCCACGGTTAGAGCAGCCTCCACCAGCCTCGCCTCATCCATCTGGAAGTTAGTTATCATCTCGTTGTGAAGATAATCAGATTCGTTGAAATCAACCCTTTCGACATAGAGACGAAAATAAATCGGGTCGATCTCGATACGGCTCTCAAGAAGCTCCCGCCAGTTATAGCTGAAATCCGAGGCCTGCAGCATGTCCGGTTCATCCGGGTTTTCCGGATTCACCCGCTCTTCAAATGACTCAGTGAACGGGTTGCCGACAACCGCCTCAAGTAGTGAGTTGGCGATAAGGTACGAGGAGGTTATCTGGACAAAATGGAAGACAAAATTATCAGGCTTTCTCCAGTAGACCCAGGTCTCGTTGTCCCTGATACCGAAATTGCCGACCAAGTCGACGTACTCGTTCGGTTTGCCGTGCTTGATATAGACAATACCGCGGTCGTCATAGCCTTTGGTCTGTTTCATTGTGTAATTCTGCTTGGCGTAATTCAACCTTCGGTAA
>JAUVUV010000228.1 GCA_030604975.1 Candidatus Glassiibacteriota bacterium
CTCGAATCCAAGTTTCTCGAGATACTCGGCGGCGAGCCTTTCACCGCTCAGACCCTTTTGCTGACGATATGACATCAGGTTTGCCGCCGCAGACTCATGATTAAAGCAGGGTTCATTCTATATTTCGAATCATAACCCTGGAAACTTTACCACAAAGGACAGAAAAAAACGTATCGCCCTCTATAATGAAGATAGAGTAAATCCGACAGGTGTCAAGATTTCGATGACAGACAGAGAATTTTAATTAACCATGGCGGGTCGTCTCGGCTCCTGGCCTTTGAGTATCTCATGACGCCAGAGATGAATATACTCCGGCAGAGTTCCCTCTATCTCGCTTTTTGTGAAATAGTAAATATCGGCTGCCTGCTCCGGGGAAATGTTATAATCCATAGCCAACTGTCCTATTATCTCGGGAAACATACCCTCGGCCGCTTCATCGCCCTGCTCGGCACGAATTCCCCTCATGGCATCCTCAGTCAATCCGTATATCTCATAGCATAAGCTGAGAAAACCCTTCATGGCAATGTCGGCCGCAAGACGGCGCACTTGAATTTCGCGAATCGTATCACCAGTCATATTTTTAACCGTTTTTTCGGCCCGGGCGAAATTTTCCGGATCCCTTTTGAAAACCAGAAGATAGGCTTCTAGAGCTTCAACCCGGCGTCCCTGTTCCATCAGATGCTCGGCCAGCCTGGATTTGTATTCGCTCATTTTGCGAAAAGCATTCATTGAGCCCGTGTAATCTCTTTCCAGCCTGTTATAACGCTCTCCTTGATAGGCGATTTCCCGGATATAGCGCGTGTATCCATCATCAAAGAGAACTAATCTGAAAGTATGTTCGTGCCTTGGAAGAAACCCGTAGGTCAGTGAATCCGCTCTGGCCCACTCAAGAGCGGCCCGTTCCCAATCTTTTTCCTCGCCGGAAATCGCCTCCAGGGCTCGCTTGGCATAGTAGTCGATCAGAAAGACCTGCATACTTGTTAGCTTGTGGTGATAACGCAGCCGCTTAGCGTCGTTGATCACGGCTTCCCTGCTGCGCTGGAAATCTATCGTGGTGAGAAAAAAGTAGATAGTCTCATTGGCGAACCTGGCCATTGACTCCAGGGAAGCTTCCTTTTTTTTCTTCAGCGACTGCCATTTTTCTATTCGATTGTCCAGCCGGATTACGTTGATATGGCAGCCGGTGAGATTGGCTCCGGCAAGAGCCAAGGTAAACAGGATGATGAGTTTTTTCATCGACTTTGCTCCATTTGGTTGAAATTTATTGTAAAGATTTGGTTATCCTTTTCATGCTTTTTGAATCGTCCCAGCACGTTCCAAAACCCTCTTGATAAAGGCTCCTGTGTAAGAGTCCTGTATATCGGCTACTTCTTCAGGCGTGCCAGTGGCTATCACCAGGCCGCCTTTTTCCCCTCCGTCCGGGCCTAAATCTATGATATAATCTGCCGTTTTGACTACTTCAAGGTTGTGTTCGATAACAATAACTGTGTTGCCGAGATCGACCAGGCGGTGAAGTACACCAAGGAGCATTTTGACATCGTGAAAATGGAGGCCCGTGGTGGGCTCGTCCAGGATATAGAGGGTGCGGCCGGTGCTGCGCTTATTCAGTTCACTGGCGAGCTTCACCCTCTGCGCTTCGCCGCCGGAAAGAGTGGTTGCTGGCTGGCCGAGATGAATGTATCCCAGGCCGACCTGGCTCAGGGTTTCGAACTTGGTACGGATCGCGGGGATGTTGCGAAAAAATTCGAGCGCTTCATGCACAGTCATTTCAAGCACGTCGGTAATTGAGCGGCCCTTGTAGGTAACTTCCAGTGTCTCACGGTTGTATCGCTTTCCTCGGCAGACATCACAGGTGATATAGACATCCGGCAGGAAATGCATTTCGATTTTCACCATCCCGTCGCCCCCGCACGATTCGCATCTTCCTCCCTTGACATTAAAACTGAACCGCCCGGGCTTGTAGCCGCGCATCTTGGATTCCGGGAGTCCGGAGAAAACATCCCGAATCGGGCCGAAAACGCCGGTATATGTGGCCGGGTTTGAGCGGGGAGTGCGGCCGATCGGACTCTGGTCCACATTGATAACCTTGTCGATATTTTCCACTCCCAGCAGGTCGTGCGCCGCGCCGACAGGTTTTTTCGAGTTGTAAAGCCGCCGCGCAAGATGCCGGTGAAGGACATCCTCGACAAGAGTGCTTTTGCCGGAACCGGAAACGCCGGTGATACAGATGAAAGTTCCGAGCGGAAAGATGACATCGATCTCGCGGAGGTTGTTTTCGCTGGCTCCCAACAGTTGAAGTTTTTTCCCGTTGCCCGGGCGGCGACTTCCGGGGATAGTGATGAATTTTTCGTGTCTCAGGTAAGCCCCTGTAATCGACTTCCGGGAGGTCTCGATCTGTTCGACAGACCCCTGGGCCACGATCCAGCCACCCTGCTTTCCCGCCCCAGGGCCGAGGTCGATCACATGGTCGGCTGAGCGGATGGTCTCCTCGTCATGCTCCACCACGATTACCGTGTTTCCCTGGTCTCGAAGGCGAAGCAGGGTTTGGATCAGCTTCCGGTTGTCTTTCTGGTGAAGGCCGATCGAGGGCTCGTCCAGAATATAGAGTACCCCGACCAGGTGGGAGCCGATCTGGGTGGCCAGGCGAATTCTCTGCGCTTCGCCGCTGGAGAGAGATTCGGCGGAACGCTCAATGGTGAGGTAATCCAGGCCCACATCGACCATAAACGAAAGCCGCTCGCTGATCTCTTTCAACACCTGACAGGCGATTTTCATCTCACGCTCGCCCAGTTTCAGGTTCCGGAACAGCTTCAAAAATTTGCCGATCGGCATCTCGATCATGTCGCCAATCTTGCGACCGGCAACTTTCACCGCCAGACTTTGTGGCTTGAGCCGCTTTCCGTGGCAGAAAGGGCAGGACTTGGTGCGCATGAACTCCTCGATCTGCGCCTTAACCACCAAACTTGTTGTCTCGTAGTAGCGGCGGTTGAGGCTCTGAATTACTCCCTCCCACTTGCTGCGGTATTCGCCCTTGAACTTGTCGGAGATGTACTTGATAGGAATTTCCTCTAGTCCGGACCCGTAGAGGATCACCCTTTTAATCTTATCCGGCAGATCTTTCCAGGGGGTGTTCGGGTGAAACTGGTAATATTCACTCAGAGCCTTTATCAGGGAATTGCGGATATTGCCTGACGGCTCGCCCCAGGGCTTGATCACTCCCTCCATAATCGAGAGTCGTTCATCCCCGAGCACCAGCTCCGGGTCCACTTCCATCCGGATACCCAGCCCTCCGCAGGCCTCACAGGCTCCGTAAGGGCTGTTGAAACTGAACATCCTGGGGGAGAGTTCCTCGTAGTTTATTTCGCAGTCGTGGCAGGCGAATTCCTCGCTGAATATTTTCTCTTCATCCCCGGCAAAGAGCACCTGGACCAGGCCTCCTGAGAGATCGGCAGCAGTTTCCACCGAATCGGCGAGGCGGTTGCGGGATTTATCACTCACCTTGAGCCGGTCCACAACTGCCTCGATCCGGTGTTTCACATTTTTCTCCAGCCTGGGTACCTCTTCCAGCCGGTAGAGCTTACCATCCACCCGCACACGCACGAACCCCTTTTTCTTCACCTGCTCGAACAGCTCGCGATACTCACCCTTGCGACCGCGTACCAGCGGAGCCATGATAGTGAGCTGAATGCCCTCGGGATTTGCCATCAACTGTTCGGCGATCTGGCTCACACTCTGGCGTTCTATCCGTTTACCGCAATTGTGGCAGTACTGGACTCCGACCCTGGCGAAAAGGATGCGCATGTAGTCGTAGATCTCGGTTATCGTGCCCACGGTCGAGCGGGGGTTGCGGCTGGCGCTTTTCTGTTCGATCGAGATTGCCGGCGACAGTCCGTCGATAAAATCCACATCGGGCTTGTCCATCAGGCCCAGGAACTGCCGGGCGTAGGCCGAGAGGCTCTCCACGTATCGGCGCTGGCCCTCGGCGTAAATCGTGTCAAAAGCAAGCGAGCTTTTCCCGCTTCCCGACAGACCTGTGAGCACGGTGAGCCTGTCCCGCGGAATCCTGACATCGATATTCTTGAGGTTGTGCATGCGGGCGCCCTTGACAATCAAAAACGTCCCGTTTTTATCGGAATTCGAAGCCACGGCAGAATATCTCTTAAATGAATGATTGGGTCAATCTAAACAATTTACTTTTTCTTTCCGTTTTTGTCAAAATATGCTTTTGAAATGCTGGCCGGTTATTTTCCTCTGCCGGGGACAGGATGCGATTTCTAACAGTTGACAGCCGGATTCCATTAAAATAACTTTCAGTCTATTGGTCGGGCTCATCATTTTGCGGCCCGCTTTTTGGTTATATGCTGAATATCAGAAAGAGTTTCACAAGGCTCAGAATGCCTTATTTTATCAAACTTCTAGTGTCATGTCCCGGAAATAGACAACCCCCTGTTTCCCCCTTTGTTAAGGGGGACTACCTATCGGTATCCCGGGGGGAGTTACTCCGAATCAAAGCTTCGAGGAATTCTTTTCGATTAACTAAATCCCCCTGTTTCCCCCTTTAAGAAAGGGGGAGGATTTTGTTTGCAATCCACAGCCATTTCAAATACGCCAATGACAATACCTTAATTCCCCACCCCAACCCCCCCATTGGCAAAGGTGGGGCAGGGGGAATTTAAG
>JAUVUV010000041.1 GCA_030604975.1 Candidatus Glassiibacteriota bacterium
CAGCGCCACGCCCCAGAAAACTGTGAAACCGCGGCTCAGTTTGAGGTATCTCTCAGCCGGCTTTTTGATCCTGGCAAGTGGCCGGACAATGTCCATCACGCTGGTTGCGCTAAGGGCCTGAATCCCTGAGTCGAGTGTGGACATGGCAGCGCCGAACATTGCGGCGATCACCAGGCCGGCGGCAACCGGGGGAAAATGGTGGACAATGAAATGGGGAAAGATCCTGTCCGCGTTGTCGATAGCCTCAATCGGCGGGTTTAGCTGGTAAAAGTAGCTCAGCAGCACCCCGACCAGCAGGAAAAGCGCGAATTGAGGGATTATGATCAACCCGGAGCCGATCAGCGCCTTGCGCCCGTCGGCGAGGGTGCGGCAGGTGAGCAGGCGCTGGGCGAGCACCTGATCGGTGCCGTGGGAGGCCATGCCCAGGAAAGCCCCTCCTACAAGTCCACTCCAGAAAGTATATTTATCGGTCGGCTGGAGAGCGAAATCCCAGATTTGCAGTTTGCCTTGTGCAGCGGCAGCAGAAAGCAGGCTCCAGACGTCCTGCGGGAACATTCCGACCAGGAGCCAGAGCGCGAGCACACCTCCGCCGAGCATGATCAAGGCCTGAATGACGTCGGTCCAGATAACGGCGCTGATTCCTCCGGCCCAGGTATAGAGTATCGTAACCGCGGCGATGATCAGTATCGCCACAGTTATCTGCTCTGTGCCCAGGACCATGGTCAGCACAAGAGCCGCGGCATACAGCCGGACACCGCTACCCAGGACCTGGGTAAAGAAAAAGAGCCCTGAAGCGCAGTTTCTTGCAGAGGGTCCGAAACGCCGGGCGAGAAATCCGTACACAGTGTAGGTGTCCTCTTTCAGGAAGGCTGGCAGGAAAAAGGCTGCCAGGATAATCCGTGCGGCAAGGTATCCCAGGGTGAGTTGAAGAAACTGCATGTCGGTGGCGTAGGAAAGCGCAGGTACGCCGATAAAAGTGAGCACGCTCGTTTCAGTGGCTACCACCGAAAGGCAGACCGCTGGCCAGGGGATATTGCGGTTGCCGAGAAAATAGGCGCGGCTGTCTGTCTGGAAGCGGGAGAGCCAGACCCCGAACCCGGTGATCAGCACCAGGTAAATGGCAATCACAGCTATGCTGGCAGCGGAGAGTTCCAATTGACACTGACCTCAGCTGGGAAACGGAGGGAACCCCAATTCGGAAGACGCAATATAACTAAAGCAAAAGGGCAGATAAATGCAATAGTGAGATTGACAGGCCGACAGGCTCAGGCCAAGTTCTCCTGGCGGATATTTTTCGAGGAGGGTTTTTCCCGGTAGGTCTGGAGCAGTTTCTGGTAGCTCTCGATAAAACTATCCAGAGCTTCCAGGATGTTTTCGATCTCGCTGATCTTGAAGTCAACGATACAGTCTCTGCGGAACTGGTAGTTGCCGAACTTGGTGAAAATGTAGTCGAACATCAGACGGATAGCGGAGAGCTTATCGTGCACGTCATCGGAGAAATTCACGATATATTTAGAGGATTCGAGGTCGACCATCGCTTTTTGGAGGTCGAGGTAAGCTTTCTGAGTCTCGGCCAGGTTCCTCTCCATTTTTTTCATCAAAAGACTCTCAAAATGAATTATATATAATGCAAGCCTTATACTACAATATAAATAAAAAATAAATTTTGTCAACCTTCTTTCGCTCGCTACATTTATACTCTAAAAACAAGAAACTTTCAATAAAAATTTTTTTCCCGCCGATCCACAGTTTAAACGGTTTTCGACTATTTTTTCGAAACCTGAAGAGGCTAAAAGAGTTACAAATCTGCTCGATTTCACATACTTGAGAGAACGCTACAAAAAAGGAGGGAAATTCTTAAATAGGAGGAAAAAAACCGCCCAAGAAGGCGGTTAAAATTAAAAAAGGCTGAAATTGAAACGCAGGATCAGTGAGGGATAAGAACCAGATTATTCTTTTCGGCTTCCTCCAAAGCGTGAATTACTTTCGACGGGGATCCGCTCTCAAGGGTCAGGAAACTAGTGAGAAATGTTCTCGAGCAATGCTTGCAGACCATACTTTTATGACCATTCGTTGCCGCTCCCTCGAAAAAAGAATCGAAACTTTCGGGATCAAGCGCTCCCAGATCACAATATTTACACATTATACCTCCAGTCGCAGGGAGTTTAGCTGACGCTTTTATCTCAATCATTACTTAATAAATCGACCCCTCCACGGCTGAACTTTAAAAAACTATTCGCAACAAGTGAGATTAACAGTCGCAATGATTTCTCCGGCAGCAGAGATTGAATCAGGCCGCCATCTTATACCACAGAGAGAATAAAAAAAGCGGGTTTTTCAAGGAAAAAAACCCGCTTTTAGAAGGCTAAACCGGTTGTGCTATTTTATTTAATTGAGGAAAGACTGGAGTGCTCTACTGCGCGAGACATGACGCAAACGGTTGATCGCTTTTTCTTTGATCTGGCGCACCCGCTCGCGGGTGATCCCGAGCACAGAGCCGATCTGCTCGAGAGTCATCGGCTCCTGGCCGCCCAGGCCGAAATACAACCTGAGGATTTTGGCCTCGCGTTCCTTGAGCGTGCTCAGCGAACCCGCGATCGCGCTGCTCAGTGCGTTCTCAAATGCATTTTCGGCCGGACCGCGGTCGTAGTTGTCCGGCAGATAGTCGAGCAGGCGGTTGTCCTCACCCGGAGTGAGTGGGGCATCGAGCGAAAGGTGCGACTGGGAAATCGAAAGGGTTTTGCGCACCTCCTCGAGGCTGATATCCATTCCCTCGGCGATTTCTTCCACAGTAGGTTTGCGTCCGAGCTCCTGGGTCAGCCGGTTGCTTTTCTTGCCGATTTTGTATAGCGTACCCGCACGGTTCAGTGGAACGCGCACAATGCGCGACTGCTCGGCGAGCGCCTGAAGTATGGCCTGGCGAATCCACCACACCGCGTAAGAGATAAACTTAATCCCTTTGGTCTCATCGAATTTATGCGCTGCTCGGATCAGACCTACATTTCCCTCGTTAATCAGGTCAGAAAGAGCTACGCCCTGGTTCTGGTATTTTTTTGCCACGCTGACAACAAAGCGAAGGTTGCTGCGTGTAAGTTTTTCTAGAGAACTTTGCGAACCTTTTTTGATTTTTTTTGCCAGCTCGCCCTCATCTTCCCTGGACAACAGTGAATAGTTGCTGATTTCTTTCAGGTAAAGATCGAGCGAGCCTTCATCGAAAAACGATTTCTTGGAGTGGCTCGGTTTCATAAAAAGTAGCTCCTTACATTTATAAAATCGGATGAAACGATAATCACTTTAAACTATTGAATAATATAACCGATTCGGCTAAAACGGGGCAGCCAGTGCTTGCGGTTCCAACTGAAATAAAGAATTATCGGACGTCCTTTGATCAAGGATCTGTCAACGAACCCCCAAAAACGGCTGTCGGCGCTTTCGTCCCGGTTGTCGCCGAGACAGAAATGTTTCCCCGCGGGCACGACAATCGGCCCGAAATTGTCACGTGTTGACTGATAACGCCCTTTAAATTTAGCTTTGGCTTCCTCTGTCAGGTACTGGTACTGCCAGCTGAAGCTGCTGGAATCGTACCATCTGTTGTCAGCACGGCGGATTTTCGGATCGGTATGCTGCACGTAAGGCTCGTCCTGATAGACGTTGTTAATATAAAGTACCTTGTCCCGCATCTCGACTGTATCCCCGTTTGCTGCCACGCACCGTTTCACGTAGTCGAGTGAAGGGTCCAGAGGATATTTGAAAACAATTATGTCGCCTCTTTTAGGCGTGTCATAACCTGGCAGACGGAAGTTCGGCAGTTCAACGCTCAGAAAAGGCAATTTGCGGGGAGTAGTTGCGCCGTAGGCTAACTTGTTGACTAAAAGAAAATCCCCAACCAGCAGAGTGTTTTCCATCGAGCCGGTTGGGATCTTGAAGGCCTGTACCAGAAAGGTGCGGATTACAAGAAAAAGCACGAGAGCTAAACCGAGTGACTTTACCCACTCCTTCAATCCGCTTATCTCCAGGTTTTATTCACTAGGGCCAAATGAATTAAAGACGATCGATTAGCGACCTGTGAATTTAACTTATTGGAATGAAAAAAGTTACAATATTAACCAGCACCAGGAGGAAAATAAATCAAGAATAACTAATATAATAACTTTAAAACTACTTTGTCAATATCTTATCCGGTTAATTTTCAACTGCTTTTTTCATCCACCTTTCGTCGCATTGCTCTGGAGAAACGAAGTTGGGCAACTTTGCGCTGGCTTATTTCAACTGGCTCTCCAGTTCTGGGATTGCGGCCGTCACGGGCTGCGTATTCTGTAAGTCTAAATGTCCCGAAACTTTTCAGCACTACCGATCTACTCAGGCTTAACTCCTCGGAGATATTTTCCAGTATCGATTCGAGCACTTTTTTTACTGTCGCGCTCTTTATACCGGTTCTGGAGGTGATCCTGCCGATCAGTTCGGCCTTGGTAACATTGGGACTCGGTATTAGGAGGCGTTCCGAGGCGAAATGAGCCAGTTCCTCGTCCAATTCCTTCTGGGTAAGTTTGGTCGTGGCCACCAGCAATTGCCCCAGGCGGAACTGGCAATCCCCGGTTTTAACTTTTAAATCCTCGATCTGCTTCGGCGTGAGTATCTTGAGTTCGATCGCAGCTTCGATGAAATTCGATTCGGAGTTGTCCATGAGCTCGAGGATTTGTCCGACCTGTTTAAAAGTGATGAGGTCACTGGCCAGCGCCGCGGCTCCCAGGCTGTCGTGGAGGATTTCTTGCAGAACCAGCGCCTCCTCGATATCAGCTTGCCGCACCTTATCCTGCCGAATCAAAAACTGCCCGAACAACTCTTTTACCATTAGAGCCTCTTCTCTTCAGTAATTTAGATCCTGGTAAAGATATCGGTAAGTAAAAGACTTAATCTTTAGGTGTTTCTTTTTACTCGCAGTAAAGACTTTATCATAAATTTCCGGTGTTTGTCAAGCGGAATTACCTTGCAGGCGGTTGCTTGGTTGCGGTTAGTAGAACTGATGTTTATATTTTTATCCACTATCTCTTATCTCTGCCGCAGGTGCGAAAAGAGAGGCACGAGTCGAAACCCAATTCCTTTTGGAGAAGGTAAATTATGAGTGAAAAAAACAAATATAATCAGCAGATAATAATCGGCAGCGGCGTGGCGGGCTTGACTGCCGCAATCTATTCGGCCAGGGCCGTGCTGGAACCACTGGTTTTCGAGGGGGACCTGCCCGGAGGCCAGCTTACTCAAACCACAGAGGTAGAGAATTACCCTGGTTTTGAAGAGGGCATTCTCGGCTCCCAGCTGATGGAGGTGATGAAAAAGCAGGCTACACGTTTCGGGGCACGGTTTGTTTCTCGAAAGGTCGAGAAGGTAGATCTGAGAGAAGGCTCGCTTTCCCTGACTGCAGGTGAAGAAACCTATGCCGCCGATTCAGTGATTATTGCCACCGGGGCAGCCCCCCGTTTTCTGGGCCTGGAAAATGAAAAGAGTTTCATGGGCCGGGGGGTAAGCACGTGCGCCACCTGTGACGCATTTTTCTACCGGGGCAAGAAAGTGGTGGTGGTTGGCGGCGGAGACTCAGCCATGGAGGAATCCTCATTTATCACTAAGTTCGCCTCGGAGGTTACCATAGTCCACCGCCGGGACCAGCTTCGCTCCTCCAAAATTATGCAGGAGAGGGTATTCAGCAACGATAAAATCAAGATTATCTGGGATACAATTGTTACCGACATTATCGGCACCGAGAAAGAGGGGGTGAAAGCGGTGATGCTCGAAAATGTCAAAACCGGTGAGAAAACAGAGTATCTTACCGACGGATTTTTCCTGGCAATCGGCCATATCCCGAACAGCCAGATTTTTAAAGGCCAGATCGATCTTGACGAGGAGGGATATATCCTGGTTCATGACAGTATCAAAACCAGCGTGCCCGGAGTGTTCGCCGCCGGTGATGTTGTGGACCGCGTTTACCGCCAGGCGGTGACCGCCGCCGGGATGGGCTGCATGGCGAGCCTCGATGCAGAGAAATATCTGGCCTCCCTGAATAGATGATATCAGAAGGGCCTGCCTGAAATGTGTTTTCCCGGGATCGCAAAGGCTCGGGAAAGGGCTTGCAGCGCACATCGGCCAGCACGTGAGCTGTAGGCCCTTTTAATCTGTCACATCAGTGTATTTTCAGTTTTTCTGAATTCACCCACCTGTTACCGGAGCATCGATTCAATGAAACTCTTTTTCGAAAGATCCACCCTTTTGCTCTTTGTTCTCATAGTTCTCGGTTCATTCCGGGCCACGGCCGGAGAGCTAAAATTTCTCCCTGCCGAAATACGGACCGAGTTCGGCATCTCAACCCTCTATGTGGACGGCCAACCAGTAATGCCGATATCATTCTGCTCGCGGAATAATAAGGATGAGCACTACTTGAAGTCATTGCTTGATGCCGGAATCCGGGTGCATTTCCCGATCTGCGATACCGAGTGGAAAGACCCTCAAGGGTTCGAAAAGCTCCGTGTGCTTGCCCATCGTATCCTGAAATACGATCCGCAGGCGATCCTGATCCTGCGCCTTTCTCTCGACCCCCCGGAGTGGTGGCTCAGGGAGAACCTCGAGGAGTGCACCCGGTTTGAAAACGGCGAAGTGAAAATGATTATCGACAAGAAAATCGGACGCACCTATGATCCCAAGCTAACCGATAATCTCAAGTTCTCGCTGGCAAGCCGCCGCTGGCAACAAGAGGCGGAGCGGGCGCTCGAAAGCTTTGTCCGCAAGGTGGGCGCAAGCGATTTCGGCCACCGGGTAGCGGGTTATTTTTTCACTGCCAGCGAAACCGAGGAATGGTACTACACCGTGCGCTATGACCGGCGCTACCACGTGCACGATTTCAGCCCGCCGATGCTGACCTATTTCAAGGATTTCCTTCGCCGCAAGTACAAAACTAACCAGGCACTTGCCGCAGCCTGGAACAACGAAGTTAAAGGTTTTGAATCCGTACGCGTCCCGCAGCTTCACGAACGGACACTATACACCGGCGTGGGAGAGATCCTGCTGGCACGTTTCGACTCCCAATCGCATTTCGGCACTCTTGCCAACCCGGGATTCAGCGAGTTCGAGAGCGACTATTACCGGGCGGTCAATGAAAGCGTAGCCGATGCGATTATCCGTTTCTCGAGGAAAGTGAAAGAGATCTCCAACGGCAAGCTGTTAACAGGCGTTTTCTACGGTGCGCTCTGCTGCGTGGTGTACCACGAGATGGGTGTTTCGGCTGCAGCGCACAAGATTCAGGACAGCGGCGTGGTCGATATCTGCTGTTCCCCGGCAACCTATTTCAACCGGGCTGTCGGAGGCCAGGCCACCACCCGCTCCCCTTTCAGCTCGTACAACCTTCGCAAGATGCTCTGGCTTACCGAGGAAGATACCCGCACCCATCTCTGCGATTTCGGCAACTGGGTGCGGTATTCCCAGGCTGCTGACGTAGGGGAAAGTTGCGCGATGATCAAGCGCGATATGGCGAAAATCCTTACTCAGCATCACTGGGCCTGGTGGTTCGAGAACAGCCGCACCGACCGCTGGTACGACCACCCGGAGATCATAGCCACCTTTAAGCGGATACAGGAGCTATTCGAGGCCTCCAGGCGAATGCGGAACGGCAAAAGGATTAAAGCAGCCGAAATAGCGATGCTGGCCAGTGAGCCGAGTATCTACTACACCGATCACGAGTCTCTGCGCGACATGCTGATGTGGCAGCGCGAACTCGAGTTCGAACGTATCGGCGCGCCATACGACTACTACTACGTGCGCGATCTGGCGCATCCCGATATGCCGGATTACAAGCTCTACGTGTTTCTCAACGCGGTGAGCCTGAGCGATGCTGACCGCCGGGCGGTAAGAGAAAAGATCGCCGCCAGGGGTGCCACCGCACTTTGGCTTTATGCCCCGGGTCTGATTAATCCGTATGCTGAACCGAAACTTGCAATCTCCCACATGGAAAAACTCACCGGGTTCGATTTCGATTTCAAGCGCGGAAAGTTTCGCCCGCGAATCGTGGTTAACGACCCCCGCCACCCCTTGGTTCGCAGTCTGCCCAGGGATAAATATTTCGGCCAGCCCACAAGAGGGATGTTCGGCACTTTCGAGACTCGCTACAAGGGGCATCTACTCGAGCTTACCCCGTCGCTCACCGATCCCCTTTTCTACCTGGCGGACAGCACGCAGGTAGCCGGGGGGATCTTTGCGGGAGAAAACCTCGGGGCGATTGGCGAGACAGAGCGTGCAGGCTACAGATCGATATATTTTGGTGCGAAATACGCCCAGGCCGAACTTCTTCGCGCCGCCGCTGCACGGGCAGGTGTCAATATCTACTGCGAGTCGGATGACGTTTTCTACGCAGACACCGATTTTGCCGTGATCCATGCTGCTAAAGGAGGGATCAAGACCCTGCGTTTTCCGCAGAAAGTCGACCCATACGAGGTATTCGAACATAAGCTTTACGGCCGTGGGGTGCGGGTAATCAGTTTCCCGATGGAATTCGGGCAGACAAGGGTTTTTTGTTTGAAAGGGGAGATATAGGTGTAGTGAGGGCGGGGTGTGTCAAGACCATCTCAGAAAAGTTTATCCAGGTTCTTGTGGATCTTGAGCAGTTTGTATTCCTTGTCTGCTTTGCGCTGAAGGGCTGTTGAGACCAAGACGCGGTCCTGCTCGGTAAAGCGGTTTGCTTTCATTGAGTCGCAGAGAAAAGCCAGTTGCTTGGCAATTTTTGCAGTCGACTTGCGAGAGGCGAGCCGCTCGATATAGAGGTCGGTCATTTCAGGGCTGACCACAAGATTGGCAAATGCGGACAACTGTTCATGGTTGAGGACCTGGCTTAGGAGATCGAACAATGCGCCTGCCATTACCTCCGGGTGGCGTGGGGCAAGACTGTAGTTGATCCCGGCAGGAGGCGGCGTTATACGGCCTGAACCAGCAGCAGGAAGGGCGGTTTTCCTGCGGCGGCTGCTCCTGTTTAACCAGCGCAGCAACTCAGCCATCACCAGCACGATTCCAATAAGGATTAAAACCCAGTATTCCATCAGTCGGTTCAGGATTTATGAGTTCTATAGAGCTGCTTTGAAATTCATATTCCAGATCGCAAGTTTTATACCGCATCCCGGTGGAATTGTCTTTCGTGCGAACTATTCCCGATTTATATTTTACATCCTAAACCTCGTTCAAAGCAACTTTTTATTCGATAAATTTTGTATAATGGCTAAAAAGAGGTCTTCGAGATGAGCAAGAATGGGAAAAGCGGGACATTGAGAGTTATTATGATCGGCGCGCACCCGGACGACGGTGAATTCTACAGCGGGGGCACGGCCGCTCTCTGGGCACAGGCAGGAGCGAAGGTACAGATCGTTGCAATGACCAACGGCGACGCCGGCCACCAGAGCCAGGGCAGAAGAGTGCTGGCCAGGCGGCGCGCCGCGGAATCCAGACGCTCAGCCGGAATCCTTGGCGTGAGCTGGCGTACGCTCGGTATCCACGACGGCGAAGTCGTACTGTCACTTAAAGCGCGCCAGGCTGTTATCCGGGCGATCCGCGAATGGAAAGCGAATATCGTGATCACGCACCGCACCAACGACTACCATCCGGACCACCGCTACACGGGCCAAATTGTGCAGGATGCAGCTTACCTGGTCACCGTGCCTGGTATCTGCCCGGATACTCCGCGGCTGGAGTATAATCCCGTATTCATGTATTTCCAGGATGATTTCAAAAAGCCCGAGCCTTTCAAGGCTGACGTGGTCGTGGATGTCACTCCGGTAATGGAGGAAAAATGGCGCTCTCTGGATTCAATGGAGAGCCAGATGTACGAGTGGATCCCCTGGCTGGAAAAAAAGCTCGAGGAGGTGCCATCTTCCGCTCAGGAGCGCCTGGAGTGGCTCAAAAGTTACATGGGGAATTATTTCCGCAGCTGGGTCAAGGGCCTGGAGGAGCTGATTGCCGGGCGCTACGGTACCGGGCACGTTTCCAAAACGGAGTTTGCCGAAGCTTTCGAGCTTTGTGAGTACGGCCGCCAGCCCAGCCGCGAGGAACTCTGGGAGATGTTTCCCCTTTAGGCCGGGCTGGGGGAGCGAATTTATTGAGCTTGAAAGTTTGGATATTATATTATTCAGATAAATCTTTTTCAACTGTTCAGGCGCAGTACATGTCTGAATACCGCAATCTCCGGTGCCAAGCGAAAAGGAGGCTGACAGAATGCAGAGACGGTTTCTTTCATGTGGTTTTTCGCTGTTGACCGTTGGGCTGACGGTTCTGCTGATGGGGTCATTTACGCAGATTGCCGTTGCACAAACGGTTTACAAAGGAGGTAAAGCTCCTGCAAGAGAAGGCAAGAATCC
>JAUVUV010000462.1 GCA_030604975.1 Candidatus Glassiibacteriota bacterium
ACGAAAGTTGAGAGTCTTCAGACTCAGAGTAACAATCTGCCTGTTCCGATAAAAGTGGCAATTGGAGATTTAATTCAATTAGGCTTGGAATATGTTTCTACTAAAGGAGGAGAAAACGAGTATACAAAATTTGCCAGAACTTCTATAATGGATGCTATTAAATGAAGACAGCGTGTTAATGTCTCGCTTTTTTTATGTCGAGACACGCATAATTTTCACCCCGAGGCGGGCCAGTTTTACCTCAAGATGCTCGTAACCGCGATCCAGATGATATATCCGGTGGATTTCAGAGCTGCCATCGGCAACAAGCGCTGCCAAAACCAGTGCAGCGGAAGCCCTGAGATCGGAGGCCATTACCGGGGCCGAACTCAGGGGAGTGGGCCCGCGCACAATAATTTTTCTCCCCGAGACCTTGATATCGGCTCCGAAACGGGCAAGTTCCGACACGTGCAGGGTCCTGTGCTCAAAGATGTTCTCCTCGATTACACTTGTGCCCTCAGCCTGGGTGGCCAGCGCGCAAAACTGAGCCTGCATATCGGTCGGAAAGCCTGGGTAAGGCGCGGTGCATAATTCAAATGCAGGCATTTCCCCTCCGGCTCTGACCAGCAGAGTTTTCCTTGCTTTTTCGATTTTCACGCCAAGA
Organism: Candidatus Glassiibacteriota bacterium; assembly: GCA_030604975.1. Lineage (GTDB taxonomy): Bacteria > Gemmatimonadota > Glassbacteria > GWA2-58-10 > GWA2-58-10 > JAUVUV01. Next base: position 644 of record JAUVUV010000462.1, read on the forward strand.
TTTTCCAGCAGGTCGGTTACCGACTGAACGTGCTCTGGACAGCAATCGGCGATAACCACATCCCCGCCGGTGATCGCTGCCGCTACGGCAAAAGTCCCGGTCTCGATGCGGTCAGGGATAACCGTGTGGCTCGCTCCTCCCAGGCTGGCTACCCCTTCAATCGTAATAACGTCTGTACCGGCACCTTCCACTTTAGCGCCCATCGCTTTGAGCATCCATGCCAGGTCGACGATCTCCGGTTCTGCAGCAGCGCCCTCGAGCACAGTCACGCCGCGGGCCAGGGTCGCGGCCATCAACACGTTGACCGTTGCACCTACACTCGAACCGCTCTGCCCTGTCAGGTTGATCCGGGCCCCGTTCAGCCTGTCAGCCCGCACATAAATATAGCCGCCGGAGGTGCTGATCTCGGCCCCCAGCATTGAAAGGCCCTTGAGGTGAAGGTCGATCGGGCGCTGGCCGATAGCGCAACCACCGGGCAGGCTCACCTCCGCCTTGCCTTTACGGGCAGTCAGGGGACCGAGCACGTAGTAGGAGGCGCGCATTTTTCTCACCAGATCATAAGGGGCTTTTAAACCCTCGGCTCTGGAGGAGTCAAGGCTCAATTTCCCGGGCTCGCTTCGGCTGATCCCAACTCCCATGTTTTCCAGCACACGGGTCATCGTGCGCACATCAACCAGGTTCGGCACATTATTCAACTCAAGCGGTTCATCTGTTAAAAGCGAAGCCGCCATCAGGGCCAGACACGAGTTTTTTGCACCGCTAACCCTGACTCTGCCTTTAAGGCGGCAGCTTTTCTGGATGATAAACTTGTCCATGGAAAACCTTTCAATTCAATTCATTTTTTAAAAGCTGTCACGAAACGCGTGCGTCCTGCCAGGTCAAGGTGAAAACAAGGGGGGCTGTATTTCTCCTGTTGGGCTGTAAAAAGCTCGCTGATCAATTGTTCCTGGCTTTCTCCGATTTCAATTGCCAGCAGAGCTCCCTGCTTCATGACTTTGAAAGAGGATTCGATTATCCTGCGGATAACCGCCGTGCCACCCGGTTCGCCGCCATTGAGAGCCTCCAGCGGTTCATAGCGCTTTATCTCCTCCGGCAGGTTGTTCATCTCATCCGGCGCAACATAGGGAGGATTCGACACAACAATATCGAAAAGCGGCCCGGCGCGGAATGCCTCGCAAAGATCGGCACAGAGAAAACAGGCTGCTTCCCGGCAACGGTAGTCAGCACGGTTGGCGTTTTGCACTGCCCAGCCGAGAGCCTTCCAGGATATATCGGCCGGCACGCACCACAGCTTCCCGTGCTCGGCAGCCAGGGAAAGTCCCACCACGCCGCTTCCTGTGCAGAGATCCAGCACTCTTACCGGGTCTTTATCCGGGTCTCGATCTATCTTATCGAGATGGTCGAGCACCAGTTGTACCAGTATCTCGGTCTCATGCCGCGGAACAAGCACTCCGGGCCCCAGTTCGATTGTGAGCTGGCGGAATTCTGTATTCCCCAGGATGTACTGCAGGGGTTCATGGGCCGCCCTCCGTCGCAGCAGCTTCCTGTAAGCCTTCAGTTCATCTTCCACGAGAGGACGGTCGTAACTCAGGTAAAGTTCAAGCCTGTCAAGGCCCAGAACATTTGCCAGGAGACGTTCAGCACTGAGACGGGCCAATGGCACCCCACGCTGCTCGAGATGCTGCTCTGCAAGCTTGAGAACCTCGATAAGGCTTTTCATCTAGAACATTCCATATACAAGAAAATGTCAATCCTCCCGGCCAGCAGGGTAGGGGACAGGCTGACAAAAATTTATCATAATATAGCGAGAATATTCTCCAAAGGCAATCAGAGGGGAACTGCAGAAAGGGCTTTTGTTTGACTTTAACAGGCAAATTTATTAAGATTTTAGAATTAATTAATCATTTTTCCCCTGCCTGATAGTTTACAATCTCAAAACTTATCTTATTCGGGATATTGTGATAGAATCCGAAGGGTTTTTGGATGAAAAAGTACGACTTCAAGGAAATCGAGAATAAGTGGCAGGCCTGTTGGGAAAAAG
>JAUVUV010000424.1 GCA_030604975.1 Candidatus Glassiibacteriota bacterium
AATTTTGTCTCGAATCAGGTGAGGCTTGCGCTTTTCGTACTGGCCTACAATCTGGGCAATTTTCTTCGACGGCTGGTTCTGCCACGGGAAATCAAACATTGGTCATTACGCACTCTTCTTACGAAACTGATTAAGATCGGTGCGAAGGTGGTAAGGCACAGCAGGTATGTAACCTTTCAAATGGCCGAGGTGGTACTCAGCAAGAAGATATTTGCAGAAATCCTGCTCCGAATTGAGCGATTGCGATGTTGCCCGGCGTAAAATCTTACTTTGCGGATTGAACGGTGGGAGAATTGTCTCTTTTTTCTTGCTCAGACCTGGAAAATCCTTGATGCTCACGGTGAGAGCGGATAATTTATTTTTATTGTAGAGACGATGGGCATTTCTCGATGCAAGTTGAAAAAGATGAAAGTTTTCGCTCGGAATCGATAAAGAAAGCCATCTTTAGCTGTTTCAATTTTGATATGGGGAATGTCGGTTAAAACAATTTTACAGAACTTTTAGGATTTGATTGGGATTTTCTCAGTTATTATAAAATAGTATAAAGATCATTCGGATTCCCTTAACTTGTAAAATTATTTTGGCATAGGTGGTTTCACCGGGAGCCGACAATTCATTGTTCCAAATCCCAGTCGATCGTGTTAATATACACTCTTGCTGGAATCAGTAGAAAATAGACATTTATCCAACTCCAAAATAATACTCTACAATGCTATACATTGTTAGTTGTGGCCTCAAAGCAGCGATGAACTGCTGATATAGAGAATTTCATGTAATACCGGTATCAAATGATCAAGCTGATATAAGATATAGGTGGCAACAGGAGAGGAACATGGCGATTTTTTCATCACTGTCAGGAATTGTAAAAAGAATAAGGGTCAGACATCAGCTGTTCACGGGAATAATTCTTGGAGTTTTCATCGTGGTTGTGGGTTTTACTGGGATTCGATATACCTCGTCAGATCGTTTTTGCGGCGCCTGCCATGTCCATCCGCAGGCTATATCCTCCTGGAAACTCTCGACACATTACAAGAATAAAAGTGGAGTGGTCACTCATTGTTCTGAGTGCCACCTCCCGCCTGGCGGTTTGCAACATTTGAAAGAGAAAGCCCGCCTGGGCATTACGGATGTTTTCGGTGCCGTATTCAAAGATACTGAACGTATCGACTGGGAGGAGAGATCGGCCCTGTACCACGCCGTGACTTATACTTTCGACAGTTCATGTCTGAGTTGCCATGCTGATCTTTACAGCCTGGGGTTATCTGCAAAAGGGGTAGAGGCTCACAAGCACTATGAAATCACAAAAGATAAAATCTACTGCATAAACTGCCACAAAACGGTCGGTCATTTCCAGGAGGAGCCTGTTGAAATTGCGGCATCAGCCCCTGTCAGGGAGAAGAGAAAACAGCAGTCCAAGCCACTTGATACCGGAGAATTCAAAAGCTACACCGAGCTGATACCCGGCACGAAAGTGTTTTTCGAAATGGTCGCAATCCCCGGCGGTACTTTCCGCATGGGCAGCCCGGAATCAGAACCATACCACAAGCCGGATGAGGGACCGGTGCATGAGGTCACATTGAGCCCTTTCTGGATCGGGGAGACAGAGGTTACCTGGAATGAATACAAAGCATATTTCGACCGGACCTCTCTGTCTGTGAGAAAAGATTCTATTTCAGGCAGTGCAGCAGACACCGCCGGTCTGGATGCGATGACCGGGCCGACTCCTAAATATGGCTCAAAGGATATAGGTGGATGGGTAGCTGCTTATTCGATGACCCATTATGCCGTAACAAAGTACTGCGAGTGGCTCTCCGAGGTAACCGGTAAAAAATACAGGCTTCCCACAGAGGCGGAATGGGAGTATTGTGCCAGAGCAGGCACATCCACACCCTACTTTTTCCAGGGAAGCCCGGCAAAGCTTACCGGCAGGTCCTTGATCAACAGACTGTTCGGCACGGATGACAGCATTATCAACCGGTACGTCTTTTTTCGGCGCAACAGCGGCGGAGAGGTTCGGAATCCTTATACCAATGAGGCCAATCTCTGGGGGCTTTATAACATGCTCGGTAACGTGAAAGAGTTCTGCCTGGATTTCTATGCGCCGGATGCATACTGGCGCAGGTACGATGATTCCGGTCCGACTTTCATCTCAGGCCCGGTTGCCAACCCCATCGGCCTGCCAAGCGGCAAAGAGCATGTCGTGCGCGGCGGTTCATACTTGAGTGATCCGGCGGATCTGCGTGCCGCTGCAAGGGGCAGAACCCACCACGATGAATGGCGGCTAACCGATCCGCACAAACCTAAAAGCAAGTGGTGGTATTCCGATTGCATGGAGGTGGGGTTCCGGGTCGTCAGAGAGTACGAGGGAGGGAGCTAATGTGCTCAGCGGAAAATACCTGATAATTCCGAGTTTCTTAAAAAAATACTTGGCATTTAATATTATTTGTTCAATAATCAACTATACAACCATAGAAAAATAGGTGTCTTTCTACAAAGTATATTTTTTGGAGGTAAGCCATGTCTAAAAAACTGAACCGCAGAAGTTTTATCAGAGATGCTGCGATCGGGGCGACCGGAGCATCGGTTTTCCTGAGCTGCGAGGAAAAAGCCCTGAGGGAAAAGACGGAAAAGCAGGTAAAAGAGCCTCCTGTCAGCGGTCTTCAAACTGGCAAGATCGGCAATGTGACACTAACCAGGCTTATGTGTGGCGGCAACCTTATCAGCGGGTTTGCCCATGCCCGGGACTTGATTTATGCCTCTAGCCTGATAAAAGCCTACCACAATGATGAAAAAGTTCTCGATACCTTGGAGCTTTGCGAGGAAAACGGGATAAATGCAGCACTTCTCAGATGCGACGACCATATCGTGGGCTTGCTGAAACGCTATCGCAAAGAAAGGGGCGGTAAAATGCAGTGGCTGGCCCAGACCTATCCTAAGGTGGGAGATCTGACCAGCAATATCCAACTGGCT
>JAUVUV010000164.1 GCA_030604975.1 Candidatus Glassiibacteriota bacterium
ATGATTTAGTCTGTACTTTTGCAGGCGATCAAAAGTACCAAAAATCTTTTCGGGGCCGCAACTCGCCTGACCTCACTGGTTAATATAACCCTTGGTGTTTACGCTGTAAAAAACACGCTTCCTTTATAGCTCGCCTGCGCGACCCGTTGGGTACGCGCAATGGCCTGCCGGCCTTCCCTGGCTACCGCAACCCACGATGGAAATTACTCAGCTGCTACACGCTCCTTTTACATGGCTCGAACAGGCGGCCCCGGGAGCGGCCTGGCGGCCGCCTTAGAAAAATCCCCTCTAAAAAGAGGGGTGCCCGCGCAGCGGGCGGGGTGTGTCTACCTTTCGTAGGGGCACGGCGTGCCGTGCCCGTGCTATATACCGGCGTTCCATGATTTAGTCTGTACTTTTGCAGGCGATCAAAAGTACCAAAAATCTTTTCGGGGCCGCAACTCGCCTGACCTCACTGGTTAATATAACCCTTGGTGTTTACGCTGCAAAAAACACGCTTCCTCTATTGCTCGCCTGCGAGTCGCTGGCAAACGAGCTGGCTGAGAACTTTGCCGTCGGCACGGCCCCTGAGCTGGCCCATCACCTGGCCCATCACCTTACCCATATCGGACGGCCCGGAGGCCCCGGTGGCGGTGATCGCCTCCTCGATCACCTGATTTATTTCCTCCTGGCTTGCTGCCTCAGGCAGGTAACGCTGGACAACCTCCAGTTCAGCCTTATGCCTGGCGACAAGGTCATCCCGGCCGCCTTTGTCGAACTGCTCCACAGCGTCAGCGAGCTTTTTTGCATAGCCTGCGAAAACCTGCTGCACTGTCTCATCGCTCAGCTCTTTCGAGCCGCCCTTTTTGGTTTTTTCCAGCATCAACTGGCTCTTGAGCATTCTCAGCACAGAGGTGACAAGCTCATCCTTTCTTTTCATCGCATCTTTCAGATCGTCGAGGAGTTTGTTTTCGAGGGACATCTTCCCCTCCCTTCATGCAGATACAATTCTCTTAGGAAGTATTAATCTGTATCAAAATAAATCCGGCTTTCGGCCTTGCAAGCCGGGTAAATAAAACATGATATGTTATCTCGGGCTGGGGAAGCTTCACACACCTGAAAGAACATTTCATGTTCAAGGGATTAAAACTAACCGGGGCTTGTCCAAATGTAAAGATTTGACAGGCGGGATCGGTCAGGCGGGCTGGATTGTTTCGTTTTCGGTGATTATCAGGTCCATTGCCACATCATGGGGAAGGGTCTCGAACGGCTCGACCACCTGGAAATTGTAAGCCAGTCCGACTTTAGGAGAATCTTTTGCTGCAAGCAGCTTGTCGTAATAACCTTTGCCGAAACCTATCCGGTGTCCCAGACGGTCGAATGCAATACCGGGAACAACAGCCAGGTCCCAGTCGATTGAGTCGATAGGCTGGCGCACCCCGTTCTGGGGTTCCAGGATTCCGAAATAGCCTGGCTCGAGATTGTCGAGGCTGTTGATTTCGACCAGAGCCAGCTCAGCGTTTTCTGGTTCGATTACCGGAACACAGACCCTTTTGCCCTCTTCCAGGGCACTGTGGATCAGCCCCTGAGTGTCGACTTCACCCGGCTTGCTGCTGATATAGATGCAGGCGAATCTTGAGGTTCGCCATAGCTGATGCTCCTCCAGCCGGAGCCGGATTCGCTCGCTGAGTTCGGCAAGGGTTCCAGGGTCGGCGGAAGAGCGGAGTTGAAGCATTTTTTTTCGCAGCAATGCTATTTTTTCTCTGATTTCGTTCATCTTCCATTGGCAGAGATAGATCGAAACAGGGGCGATTAGAGTAATAGTAAACCGGCGATCAGGCACATATCTGATCAGGAGAAATAAACATTTCCTCGAAACCTCTATTCGGGAATTTTCTCGCCGGTTTTGCGCTTGAAAGCCCAGTTGTAAATATCAAGGTAGCGCCGGGCCGAGACATCCCAGCTGAAATCAGCCATAAAAGCGTTAGTCATGATCCTTTTCCAGTCCTCCTTGCGGGTTCTGTAATAGACCAGCGCCTCCTTGACTGTCTGAAGGAAAGTTTCGGATGAATAATCTTCGAACTTGAAACCGTTGCCCTGTTGGGGGTTCTTGCGCACATCGACGACCGTGTCGTCAAGGCCGCCGGTGGCCCGTACAATCGGCACAGTACCGTATTTAAGGCTGTAAATCTGGTTCAATCCGCAGGGTTCGTAGCGGCTGGGCATGAGAAAAAGGTCGCTGCCTGCTTCGATCAGATGGCTCAACCGGTCGTTGTAATCGACAACAAACACTAAGCGGCCCGGCCAGCGCTGTGAGAGATCTCTGAGCTTTTTCTGGTAACGTTCGGCGCCCACTCCGAGGAGGGCGAGCTGGATATTTTGAGCCATCAGCTCTTCAAGGCGTTCGGTGAGTAAGTCGATACCTTTTTGTTCCACAAGCCGGGCAACCATCCCGAAGAGCGGGATTTTGGGTTTGACCGGAAGTTTCAATTCAGCCTGGACGAACCTTTTACACTTTGCTTTACCTGCAGGGGATTCCGGGGAATAGTTCACGGGCAGGAACTTGTCGGTTGACGGGTTCCATCTATCGTAATCCACGCCGTTAAGGATGCCGAAAAGCTTTTCCCGGTTTTGCTGAAGTACTCCATCCAGGCCGAAACCGAATTCCGGGATAAGAATTTCCTCGGCGTATTTACGGCTCACGGTATTGAGTGCATCAGAGAATACAATACCACCCTTGAGCAGGTTCAATTTGCCGTGGAACTCGAGACCCTCCGGGCTGAAAACAGACCGGTGCAGCCCTGTATGCCGGAAATCGGCTTTTGGGAAAATTCCCTGGTAACCCAGGTTATGAATTGTGAAAACTGTGGCGGTTTTCTGAAACCTGGCACGAATTTCGGGATGGGCCCAGAGGTAAACCGGGATAATTCCGGTTTGCCAGTCATTGCCGTGGATAATGTGCAGCTCGGGTTGAATCTGGCAGGCCAGGTCCACAACCGCCCTGGAGAAGAATATGAAACGCTCGGCATTATCCGCGTAATCGGTGCCCATTGTGCCGTAGATTTCCTCTCGATCGAAATAGGAGCTTTTGTCAACAAAGTAAACGTCTATCTTCCCCCAGGCTGTCTTGAACAGCCGGTAGCTTTCAAACTTTTTATCTACCGGATTTTTTCGGGACTGGCCGAAAGGTTCGAGCCCGTATTTTTTTCTGTCTACCATCCGATAGAGTGGAAGGGCTACCGAGATCCGTACCCCGAGTTCGGCGAGAGCTTTCGGCAGGGAACCGAGAACGTCGCCAAGACCGCCGGTCCTGGCAAAAGGCTCCATTTCGCTTGTGGCAAGAAGGATATGCATGAGGAACTCAATCCCTTTCAGATGGTTTCATCCCCGAGGAGCGTTTTCAGCAGGTGAGAAACCGATTGAGCAAGCACGTCTAAATTGTACCCACCCTCGAGTACGGCCACCAGCCGGCCACCGGAGAACCGGCGGGCAAGACCGACAACCCTGGCAGTGATCCCTTCATATGCACTCCGGCTGAGAGAAAGCGATGCCAGGGGATCGTCAGCGTGGCCGTCGTAACCGGCCGAGACCAGGATAAACTCCGGCGCGAAATTTTCGATCAAGGGAAGCGCCTGCGAGTCAAACTCCTCCAGGTATTCTTTATCCCTTGTACCCGGGGCGAAAGGAATGTTCAGCGTGGTTCCAAGGCCTGCGCCTCTCCCGCGCTCGGAGGAGTAGCCGCTGCCTGGAAAAAGGGTTTCCGGGGACTGGTGCAGGCTGACATAGAGAACTCCAGGGTCCTCCTCGAAAGTATGCTGTGTCCCGTTTCCGTGGTGCGCGTCCCAGTCAACAATCGCGATCCGGCCGAAACCGTGCTCCATTTTAAGTCGTATTGCCGCCAGGGCCACGTTGTTCAGCAGGCAGAAGCCCATGGAGAAATCCCGTTCGGCATGGTGTCCCGGCGGGCGGACAGCACAGAATGCGGAATCCAGTTCGCCGGCTGCCACCAGATCGGCGGCTTTGGTTACTCCACCACCAGCCAGTTTAGCAACCTTGAATGACTCCGGGCAGATCGCGCTGTCCGGCGTGTCGATAAAATTTTTCCCCGCGCGGCAGGCCACCTCCAGCCGGTCGAGGTATTGGCTGGAATGCACGCTCAGCAGACTTTTTCTATCCGCCTCAATGGGCTCAATTTTCACGCAGCGTGAGTCGAGACCCTCCTCAGCAAGTTTTTTCCTGAGGTACGCCAGCCTTTCGGCCCGCTCGGGGTGCCCCGAGCCTGTGTCATGGCGCTCGAATACCGGGTCAAGCAAAAGTCCGACTCGCTGTTTTTCGGGGCTTTTTGTGTTCATCTCAACTCAAGATAACATTCAGGCCGTGCCAGCCGAAATATAGTGCGAAAAACAACAGCACCACTGCGCAGACACGGATCATTCCCCGGTAGATACTGTCGGTGAGCCAGCGCTTGCCGCCCGCGACAAGGGAGGAGACCACGCTGTACCAGACCAGGTCCGCCATGATATGACCGGTGAGGAAAGCCGCCAGTCCTGCCGCACCGTTTTCCCTGGCGATCACCATATAACCCAGCCCGACAGTAGCCCACCAGAGAGTCCAGTAGGGGTTCGAAAGGCTGGTCAAAACACCGGCCAGAACCGGGTGGAATTCACGTGCGCCAGAGAAGGAGCCCGTGCCTGTGATCAGGCTCAAACCTCCTGCCGAGCGGAGCATGTCCACTCCCATGTACAGCAGCACCACCCCGCCGATAACGGCTATTGTGGAGAGCACGACGGAGGATGAAAAAAACTCGGCCATGCCCAGGATCATCGCCGCAACCAGAAGAGACTCGAGCACTCCGTGGCCGAGAACCACCAGCGGACCGGTCCAGAAACCCCTGCGAGGAGTCTGGCCGACAACAACCATTAACACCGGGCCGGGCATTATTGCGCCTGAAAGCCCGACAACGAACGATCCGATAAAGATGCCTGCCACAGAACCCATAACACATTTGTATAAAAGAAGATACCGGTAACGCCGGTATATGCTATTCAAGGACTATTAAAAAACCATGCTGGTTTACAAGGGGCTGCACTACTGATAAATCTGATTATTCAGTGTTACACGGCTTGCACTCCATGCGTTCCAGAATACGGATGTAAGCGGGGAGAACAGTGCCCTGCTGAATATCTTCAATCCCTGTTCCATTTATATTCTGCCGATCAGGCTTTTCAGGGTGTTCGCTGCAAGAAGGCAGACAGTCAGAAAGCCGACCAATGCAAGTATGTTTACCCACCAGCGGGGGGTCTGGCTGCCCATCACGCTCTTTTTATTGCTTTCCAGGAAAATCATGAATGCAGTGAGCGGAACTGCGATTATAATAATTGCCTGCAGGAAGATTATTATCTCAACCGGCGGACGACCGCCTGGGGCCAGGGCGATAGTCGCCCCGATCAGCATGATCACGCAGGCGATCAGCTTTGCGCTTTTATTGCCCATCTTATGTCCCAGCCCGAGCCCGTCCGCGAGTATGATGCCTCCGAGTACCGCATTGCCGATAAACGAGGAAAAAGAGGCTCCCCAGAGTCCCAAGCAGAACAGCCACTTTGCACTCCTGCCGAGCAGCGGCTCGAGCTGTACGGCCATATCGGCTGCGTTTTTCACGGCAATCCCCCGGGTGGCGAGCACCGTGGCCGCGGTGATCATCACCACCAGCGAGATCAATGTCAGTGCGCTGATTCCCACGATCGAGTCCCGGATCGAGTC
>JAUVUV010000471.1 GCA_030604975.1 Candidatus Glassiibacteriota bacterium
CCCGGGATTATGGCTTCCGATATCCTGAAAACAAATCAAATCCGCGGTGCTAGGATACCTGTCTGGTTGAATAAGGTTTACATGAAAAAATTAATCGTAAGATGTGGATTTTTACACAGTTATTTCACAAGGCAACAGACAGTGGATGAAAAGCGGATTCATGACGCTGTCGCTCTTGAAAGAATGGCTTTCAGGGCGGCTGACCTGGCGATTGTTACTTCTGATTGGCAGCGCGATTTAATCATAGAGGAATATGCCCTCGATCCCAATAAAGTCGATGTCTTACCAAATTATGTCGTTACCGATGTGTTTAAGCCGGATCCCGGGGTGGAAAAAAAATATGATCTTCTGTTTATAGGAAGGGGTGTCAGGCAGAAAAACCTGGAGAACCTCCTGAAAGCTGTCGATCAACTCGGCAAAGCAGGGAAAAAACTTTCTTTGTTGCTGGTTGGCAGCTGTTGCCAGAACCCGGAATTAAAGCGGACGGTTACAGACAAAGGATTGAATGTAACTTTCAAAAGCCAGTTGCCAAATTTCGAGTTGCCAACTGTGATCAACCAGGCCAGAGCGTTTATATTACCATCTTTTTATGAAGGCCATCCCAAGGCATTGCTGGAGGCGATGAGCTGTGGTACGGCATGTATTGGCACGGATGTTGTAGGGATAAATAATGTAATAGACCATCTTGAGAATGGCTATCTTTGCCAGACTGATTACCAAAGCCTTGCCAAGGCGATAACTGAGGTTTTGAATAACGAGGAGTTACGTAAAAAAACAGGCCGAAAAGCTAGGGAGTATATTGTTCGCAACTTTGATATTGAAAAAGTCCTGCAGATGGAGCTTGAAGTTCTTGAAGAGTTGATCTTTCTTTGAGATGAAAATTTTTTATTGCTAAGATCTGATAAAAAAGCTGATTCTCACAACTTGTATTAAACGGGATACAAAAATGCAGAAAAATTTTGCTCTGATCGGTGTTGCCGGATACATAGCACCACGACACTTGACAGCTATTAAGGAAACTGGTAACAACCTTGTTGCGGCTGTCGATCCACATGACTCGGTCGGCATCCTGGACAGCTATTTTAATGATGTGAGTTTTTTTACCGAATTTGAGCGCTTTGACAGGCATATCGAAAAGCTTCGCAGACAGTCCGACCGGGACCGCGTCCATTATGTCAGCATCTGTTCTCCCAACCACCTTCACGACGCTCATATCCGTTTTGCGCTGAGAATCGGCGCAGATGCGATATGTGAAAAACCGCTGGTGTTGAACCCGTGGAACTGCGATTTGCTTCAGGAACTTGAAGAAGAGTCCGGCAAAAGGATCTATCCGATTCTCCAGCTGAGACTTCACCCCCTGATACTGAAACTCAAGGAATCACTCGATAAGGAAACAAGGCGCGGCAAACACGATATCAGCCTGACATACATTACGGCAAGGGGAAAATGGTATCACTATTCGTGGAAAGGTATCCGCGAGCGATCAGGCGGACTGGCGACAAATATCGGAATCCATTTTTTTGATCTTCTGCTCTGGCTGTTCGGTCCGGTGGTAAAAAGTGAGCTTCACTACGATGATCTATATAAGAGTTCGGGCTATCTGGAACTTGAAAGGGCCAGAGTCAAATGGTTTTTATCCATTGACAGGAACGATCTCCCCTTCGACCCGGATCTCGAGAAAAAAAGTACCTTTCGCTCGATGGTGATCGATGGTGGGGAGTTCGAGTTTTCCGGGGGTTTTCGCGATCTGCATACGCTTTCTTACGAGAAGATTCTCGCTGGAGAAGGATTCGGAATCAAGGAAGCCCGGCCTTCGATACAACTATGTCATGATATTCGCATTGCTAAACCAACCGGATTGTCCTCAAGTTCGCATCCACTCCTCGAAGCAGCTGTAAAAGGGACAAAAAGTAACACATGAGTTGGCTGTTCACTTAATCCACCCGAAAATTGATTTTGCCTGGCGTCTGGAAACAAATGAAACCGGAACACAAACAATCTTTCGTATGAACCGGTTTCAGTGCCCGGTTAATCGCTGCGGCTGGACTTACATTCTGCCAATAAGCATAGAAGGGCTAAATGTTACAAGATTTGATAATTAGGAAAATAAAGATTATTGCCGAGTAGAAAGGAGAGGTGAGTGACGGTTCGGATAATGTATCTTATCGCCCTCGAGAGGGTTTTCGACAATGCAATTTTCGATAACCAGGTCAAGAAACTTCTCCTGAAAATCAAAGGTGACCACGGCAGGGATCTTGAGTTAACGTTGCTGGTTCTTCTTCCCTGGATCGAGTTGACCAGACGGGGGATATACTCCAACTTTTGGCGGTATAAAAACGAGCTAAAGGCTCTGAAGCAGGAGTTATCTGATAAAAGTATTCGGCTGATTTTGGTAAGAACCCCTTTCCCTTCGGCTTTCTTCCAAATGAAGCTGTTAGGCCTTGTTTGGTTCAGCCTAATAGCTATGCCAATAGTATGGTACTGGATTTTTGTCAAAGAAGTACAAGTGATTCACTGTAGATATTATTATGCCACCCTTGCTGCTCTGTTTGCCAGGCGACTATTTCAACGTCAAATAAAGGTCATCTTCGATGTACGCACTCTCCTGCCTGAATTGGGCGTAGAGGACGGTGCCTGGATGAAAGA
>JAUVUV010000463.1 GCA_030604975.1 Candidatus Glassiibacteriota bacterium
CGGACATTGTTTCGTTTTTCTACAAAAGAAAATCGATGAAATTTCAACACCCTTCTAGGAAGATAAAGATATTCCTTCCATCAATCCATTTTGCATTATCTCTATGCAACTGCCTTAAATATTACCAATTCATAATTCATACACCATTTTTACCGAAACTATTAACTGGAAATAGCAATCAAAAAGGTCCGGAGGCGATATACTCCCCCGAACCTTTAAGAATAACCTGAGTCCCACCTTTTTCGCAATTCTAATCCGGGATCTGGGAGCGGAAACAAGGCCTGGAAGAGTTACATTCGCCAGCTGATACGAACCTATCATCCGGCCCTACCGGTCCCTGGGTGAGCAGGCACCAGCAGTCTCTGTTCTGGCCGGGCAGATAGAACTCCTCTCTGTCGTTGGCGACGTAATACTCCTTGGATCTGTGGTATTTACACACTTTTTTCAGACTGTTGAGTATTGAATCACTCATTTTATTCTCCTCGCTGCTTGGGGCTAAACGCCGACACCGGCAGCCCTGAGAACCGCCCGTTTCAAGATGGTTTTGGTAAGCGGAATCTTGTACTCGTTTTCATCCATGGGCGAGGCATCGGCCAGTGCAGCATCGGCGGCCTTTTCGACCAACTCGCCTGTAATCGCCTTGCCGTTAAGGATCTGTTCAGCCTCGACTGCGCGGTGTGGCACAGGAGACACCCCTCCCAGCACTATTGAGGCCTGCCTGCAGGCCTCCCCGTCAAGTTCCAGAGCCACAGCGGCGCTTACCAGTGCAAAATCCCTGCTTTCGCGTTCCTTGAATTTCAGGTAGCAGCCGGCCATATTCGGCGGTTGCGGGGGAACATTAATCCCGGTGATAAGCTCTCCTGCCTGGAGGATATTCTCCTTGGTAGAGTCATCCGTGGGCAGGACGAAAAAGTCATCCATCGCCACTTCCTTTTCCCCACTTCTGCCTTTGACAGCCAATCTGGCGCGGTAGGCCATCAACATCGGGGCAACATCGGACGGATGGACAATAAAGCACGGCCCGCCATTGAGGATACAGTGGTACTTATTCCTGCCGGATACCGCAAAACAGGTCCCCCCGAATTTTCTTATGCAGGGGTACTCCTCGCCGCGATAGTACCAGCAGCGGGGCCGCTGGCAGATATTGCCGCCGATCGTGCCCATGTTCCTCAACTGCGGAGAGCTGACAGATTCGGCCGCCTCGGCCAGGCCAGGATATTTCTGCTTGATATCCTTATTTTGCGTAATTTCGGTAAGGGTGGCCAGAGGGCCGATTTTCAGTCCCGCAGAGCCGCTGTAGCTGATTTTGTCCAGACCGCGGATCGATTTGAGATTCACCAGGCGGTCAGGCTGAACATAGCGGTTTTTAATTTCGCCCAGCAGGTCGGTTCCTCCGGCAAGGGCCTTGCTTTGGCCTCCCCCATCAGACAGAACCGCTATTGCATCATCGAGATTTTTGGCGTTGTAATAGGCAAAGGCCTTCATTTTAAGCGCCTCCTTTATTTGCTAAAGCCTCCAGCACCACATCCGGTGTCATCGGCATCCTGGTCACTCTTGCTCCTATGGCATTGTAAACCGCGTTCGCCAGCGCCCCGGCAGTTGGTATCCGCGGGGGCTCGCCCACACCGATAACCCCTCGTTCCGGCATGTGGTCGATAATCACTTCGATTTCAGGAGTTTCCATCGGGCCGGCCAGCTTGTAGTTCTCCATGTTCTGATTGACCATTCTTCCGGTGTTCGGGTCCATCAGCCGGTCCTCTGTCAGCGCCCAGCTGATTCCCATCATAATACCGCCGCTAATCTGGCTCCTGGTGGTCAGGGTGTTCACAGTCAGACCGCAGTCCTGTACCGCGACAATCTTTATCGGCCTGATCCGTCCGGTTTCCACGTCCACCTCCACCTCGATAAACTGGCAGCCTGCCACGCCTGAGCTGGAAAGTCCCTCGGCCCAGCCGTCGGTTACGCTCAACACCTGATTCTGCAGCAGGGCGGCCGCCTCTTTCCATTTGATGGATTTGGATTTGTCCGATCTGGAAAAAATAACGCCATCCTCGCAGGCAAGCTCATCCGCGCTGACTTCCAGGGCAACCGCCACTTTCTCGAAAAGCTTGGTCAGAGCAGTATCGCAGGTATTTTTCACTGCCGGAGTGACTGAACCGGTAGTTACACTGCCGCCGGAAGCGGTTGAAAAAGGCAGGGAGCTCCTGCCGATCGTTGGTGTAACATACTCCATCGGGATACCCAGCGTATCTGCTGTAACCTGGTGGATCAGAGTACGGATCCCCGTGCCGAGGTCCTGGGTGCCTGTGGCCACTTTCACTTTGCCGTCCGGGAAAATATCGACCTGAACCTTGGTTGACCTCGCTCCACCGCCTCCCCAGCGGCAGACCCCTATTCCGATTCCTTTTTTCAGGGAGCCCCTGTCAGAGCCGGGGACTTTCTTGCGTCTCTCGTAATAGCCTATTTTCTCGGCCCCGATCTTGTACTGGCGCTGGCGGCTCTCGTTCGGATCGTTGAGCATGCGGAATTCGAGCGGGTCGATACCAGCCTTTCCCGCCAGTTTATCCATGATAACATCCATGCCGAATTCGGCCTGGGGATGCCCGGGCGCTCTCTGTGGACGGGCAGCACCGGCGTTAATCCGTACGTGGCCGTGTTTCTGGTAAATTGCCC
>JAUVUV010000005.1 GCA_030604975.1 Candidatus Glassiibacteriota bacterium
CCACCCCCGGGCCACGGAATCCGAAACCGGCGCAATTTTTCATGCAGATCAACCCGCGAGCAGTTCCTTGGGGGCAGGACTACGTAGGAGGGGCTTTTGACTACATCGGTGTATTCTGCCACGGCTACGTAGATACGCACATCGATGCGCTTTGCCATGTCTACACTACGGACGGACAGCTCTACAATGGCCGCCCTTCATCCGAGGTTACCTCGCAGGGCGCGCGAACTAACTCCATCGAGCACTGGCGCGATGGCATTATGACACGCGGTGTGCTGTACGACATCCCACGGCTGCGCGGAGTTGACTACGTGACGCTGGAGGATCCAGTCCAGGGTTGGGAGCTGGAGGATGCGGCCAGGGCCGAGGGCATGGAACCTCGTGCTGGCGACGCTGTACTTGTCCATTTCGATCGCGAGAAGTACTTCGCCGCGAACCCCGACGCTTCCAACAACAGTGGTCAGAAGCCAGGCCTGCACCCCTCGGTGCTCGAGTTCCTTTACGAGCATGACGCATCGCTGTTGGGCGCGGAGTTTGACGAAGCCCCTGACCAAGGCTACCCAACCGGCGTTCCGGTCCATGCAATCGCGAACCCGTATATGGGCCTGCCGACGCTCTGGAACACGAACTTCGAGCTGCTTGCCGAGATGTGCACGGAGCTGGGACGCTGGGAATTCATGTTCTTGATCGCACCGTTAGTCGTTCGCGGAGCTAGCGGCTCTGTGGTAAACCCAATCGCAGTCTTTTAGCCGTCAATTGTGTGTCTGATATTATCGCACCGCTTAAAAGAATATTATTAGCCCGGATTATTCATAAATTTAATCGAATCCTGTAGGGCGGACCTTTGTGTCCGCCCGGCGGTTGAAATATCTATCTAGTCAATGGGCGCACACGCGAGTGTGCCCCTGCATTGCAAATAGACACTGCGGGTTTTTATGAATAACCCAGGTCAGGTAAGTTATTATTCTTCTTTTGGTGGCAAAAGAAGCAAAACCATTTTTTTATAACTAAAAGAATTTTATAACTAAAAGAAACAAAAGTTAATTCCGAATCTGTCTCTTTTACTTCGCTGGCTTGGGAGGTCGCCTCGTGCTCAGGGCACGCCCTGAGCACGAAAGGCATGCCGGATGTTGGAACATCTATCAGGGCATGGATGGAAATTATTTATCATCTACACGCTGCCCCTTTTATGTCCCCTAGCCACGAGACTTCATTAAGCCTAGGACAAGGCATGCCTGGCCTTATTCGGGCGACCGATCGGTCGCCCTACGGGCTTGGAATTATGCTTGATTGAATAATTCCAGTTAAATAAAGGTAATACTCCCCTAGAAAGGACCCTGTTACGGCCTGGGGCAATTTATGAATAATTCAGGTTAGGAGATATTGATGGGTAAGTTAAAAGTTGTTATATCCGATTGTGATCATGGCACTGTGGAAGTAGAAAAAAAGGTGTTCGAGGAGGCCGGTTTCGATTGGGAACTGCTCGACTGCGAGACCGAGGATGAGGTGATCGAGAACTGCACCGGCGCCGCCGGAATCCTGAGCCAGTATGCACCGATCAAGGCCAGGGCGATAGCCAGCCTGCCCGAGCTCAAAGTACTCAGCCGTTACGGGGTGGGTGTGGACAACCTGGATCTGGAGGCTGCCAGCCGCGCAGGTGTCGCTGTCTGCAATGTACCGGATTACTGCCAGGATGATGTCTCAACCCATGCATTTACCCTGCTGCTCGACCTGGTGCGCAAGGTAACGAGGCTGGCCGTGGATACCGCCTCCGGCGGCTGGGATTTCCGCCTTGCCGGTTCGGTTCCGCGTACTGAGGGCAAGACTCTGGGTTTGCTGGGATTCGGCGCGATCGGCCGGATAGTGGCCCGCAAGGCGCTGGGGTTTAACATGAAAGTTCTCGCCTACGACCCCTACGTAACATCCACCGAAATGGATGTGAGGCTGGTCGGCCTGGATGAGCTTTTGCGCGATTCGGATTTTGTGTCCCTTCATGCACCGCTCACCCCGGACACCGAAAAAATTGTCAATGCAGAGTCTCTCTCGAAGATGAAGGATGGCGCTTATCTGGTGAACACCAGCCGCGGCGCCCTGGTGGATGAAAAGGCTCTGGCTGATGCCCTGAAAAGCGGAAAACTGGGGGGTGCCGGCCTGGATGTGCTCACCCAGGAGCCGCCAGAAAAGGAGAACCCCCTGCTTGGGCTGGATAATATAGTTATCACCCCACACAGCTCTTTCTTCTCGGATGAATCTTTCAAGGAACTCAAGGAAAAAGCGGCGAGAAATATGGTGGAGGTGCTAACCGGAGCACCGGTCAGGTATCTGCTAAACCGTGACGCTTTCAAATCTTAACATGAAGCTAAAACCTGCATCCGGGCCTGTTAACTTGACAAAATTGTATACTTGACAGAAGAATTGTAAAATTATATGATAATAGTATTGACCCTTCATTTTTTTCATTTGCGTAATTCCCGGCTTCGCAATTCACCGACTCCTGCGGAATACTGACCCATGACTAGCAGCGAAAATAAGCCCCGGTACGAGTCATTATCTGAGCTCGAGCAGATCGAAGGCAATTACTACAAGATGGACTTTTTCGTTTCATCTTCCCTGGTCCTTTTTACTATCTGGGTGTTTTGGACAGAAAAAAATTTCGTCTGGACACTTCTGCTGGGAATTCTGGCAATTCTGTTCCTGATCCGGGGAATCAGGAACTGGAAGAATAAAGGCACCAGTGCAAAGTCTAAACAGCCTGAATAAACATTTTCCTTTTGAAACGAGATCTTTTCAATCGGGTAGTCTTGCATGAACGGGGTAATTACCCTGATTACCGATTTCGGTACCAAGGAGGGTTACGTGGGAGCGATGAAAGGAGTAATCCTTTCGATTGCTCCCGAGGCTCAAATTGTCGATATTACTCACGACATCCCATTCGGCCGGGTGAGTAAGGCCTCCTTAGTTCTGGAGAGCATTCAACGATATTACCCCGCCGGGACGGTTCATCTGGTGGTTGTGGATCCGGGTGTCGGCAGCCGCAGAAGAGCTGTGGCAGTGGAAAGCGCAGGCCAGTTTTTTGTCGGGCCGGACAACGGGGTTCTCGAGCCGGCTTACCACGCGGATAAGCTTTTCAACTGCTATGAGCTATCAGATCCGGAATATCATCTCAAGCCGGTGAGCTTTACCTTTCACGGCCGGGATATATTCGCCCCCGCAGCCGCTTATCTGGCCCGCGGTGTAAAGTTAGAAAAACTGGGCAAACGGGTGCAAAATCCGGTCAGGCTGGCAAGCGGCCGGAAAAAGATTATCAGTAATGAACGGCTGATCGGCAGGGTGATATACGCCGACCGTTTCGGCAACCTGATTACCGATATCACCGCCCAGGAACTTGAACTGCTGAGCCGGGACATGTCCCGCCTGGCTGTTTCAATCTGCGGCAAACGGATCGAAGGGATTTCTGATTACTACTCGCAAGGCGCCCAGGGAAAACTGATCGCCCTTGTCGGCAGCACGGGCAGGCTGGAGGTGGCAAGTACCATGGACAGCGCTTTCGATCACCTCGGGCCACTGGCTGAGGACGCCGAAGTAACAATTTTCAAAATATGAAGTTAACTCAAATATATTGACAGACAAAATATTTATTTTATCTTAATAATTCTCTATTCGTTTTTAAATCGCTTGAATTCGGGCAATTCCAGGCCCGCTTTGATAATTTAAAAAAACTCTGTCCTGTTTGAAGTCGATCGACTATTCCAGGGCGGATAAGTTTAGACTGTTTCACTTTCTGCCGGGCATTCAGGATTCCGGCAAAAGGTCAACTCTGGCGGACAATCGCCATGTCCGGAGAATCTCCCTGCCGGCACTGCTGGTTTTTTTGCCAGGCTTAATACGGAATGAGTGACGGAGGTATGGATCGATAATGGCTACTCAAGCGAAAAGAATAGAAAGTCGGCCGATAGACACTAACTACAGCGGCAGGCCGATGAACAATATTACCAAAGGCCTTCCCAAACACGTGGAGTCGATCTGCCCTGACCCGGACTGCGGCAGGATGATCACGGCTCACATGTTCGAGGAGCACGGCAAGGTCTATATGGAGAAGACCTGCCCTGAGCATGGCTACTTCAAGGACCTTTACTGGTCTGATGTTGAGTTATACCTCAAGGCAGAGAAATGGGAGTTCGGAGACGGCAAGGGGGTGATGAACCCGAACACTCAGCACAAAAGCTGCCCGGTTGACTGCGGAATTTGTGACAACCATCTCAGCCATACCGCGCTAGGCAACATCGACCTGACCAACCGCTGCAACCTCAGCTGCCCGATCTGTTTTGCCAGCGCCAACAGCACCGGCAGAATTTACGAGCCGAGCAAGGAAGAAGTGATAAAGATGCTGAATCTCTATCGCGCAGAGCAGCCGGTATACGGGCGCATGATCCAGTACTCTGGGGGTGAGCCAACCCTTCACCCGGAGTTTTTCGAGATTATCGCGGAAACTAAAGCCTTGGGCTTCAGCCATATCCAGGTCGCCTCCAACGGGCTGAAATTCGCTGACCAGGAGTTCACTGATCGAGCCGCAGAGGCCGGGCTTCACACAATCTACCTTCAGTTCGACGGCGTGGACGATGCAGTGTACCTCAAGATCCGCGGCAGGCCCCTGGTGGAAATCAAGGAAAAAGTTATCGAGGCGGTGCGCAAAACCGGGATGAAAATCGTGTATGTGCCAACAATCGCTGGCGGGATCAATGACCACCAGGTAGGCCCGATCTTAGAACACGCCCTGGCTAATATCGATGTACTCAGCGGGATCAGCTACCAGCCCGTTTCTCTGGTGGGGCGGATCAGCACTGAAGAGAGAGAAAAACTCCGTTACACCCTGCCCGATCTTGCCCGTGGTATCGAAGAGCAAACCGGTATCACCAGTAAGGAGGAATGGTACCCCCTGAGCTTTGTAACCCCGATCTCCAAGATTATCAGCGCCCTACGCGGGGAGGAAACCGTCAATATCGCCTGCCACCCGCACTGTTCGCTTGGTACCTACCTGTTTATCGAACACGAGACAAACAGGCCGGTACCGATTACGCGGTTTGTGGATGTGGACGGGATGTTCTTGGAGCTGGAAAAGCTGGCGGCCAAGACAAAAGCAAGCCGCTTCAAGCGCTTTGCCCAGATGAACGCCTTTTATAAGCTTAAGAAGTTTTTCAACAAGGATAAAGCACCCAAGGGGCTGGATTTCACGAAATTTCTGCAGACCCTGGACGGATTTTTCGACAAGGATGCAGGGCGAGGCGAAAAAGACGGCACTTACACGAACAAGACCCTGCTGGTGGCCGGGATGCATTTCATGGATAATTATAACTACGATCTCGAACGAGTCCGGCGCTGTGTTATTCATTACGCCACCCCGGCGAACAGAATCATTCCTTTCTGCGCATACAACGGCGGCCAATGTCACCGCACGGATATTGAGGCAAAGTATTCTGTATCTCTGGATGAATACAAGAAACACAGGAATCAACAGGCCTGAGTTTCAGGATCGCGATTTATCGAGTAGTTTCATAGCGGAGATACCTGCCTATCTCCGCTTTTGATATATACCGTGACAGAAAATATCCTTTTACGGGAAAGCGAGAGAGACGATTTGTGGAAGGCCGTTAAAAGGGCCATTCAACACAACACGAGGTTTATTCTCTGCACCCATCTTGATCCTGATGCAGACGGCATAGGAAGTGAGCTTGCGCTCTCCACGGCGCTGGCTCAGATGGGCAAGAGGGCGGTTATCCTGAACCCGGACAGCCTTCCCCCGATCCTTCAGTTCATGGATCCGGAAGGCCTGATCAGGGGTTTCGACAGCATGCGCCTGGAGGATTCAAGGCGGCTGCTGGAGGAGGCCGAGGTGATATTTTTTCTCGACTCGGGAGTCTGGAACAGGCTTCAGCCGATGACCGAAGAGATCGCTGCCCGGGCCGGGAAACTGCTCTGTATCGACCATCATCCTACGGATAAACTTCTGACCAAAGGCTCTGTGGTTGATGAAAGGGCGAGCTCCACAGGAGAACTTATCTACGAACTGCTTGCAGAACTCGGTCATCCTCTGGACGAGCGGATCGCTTACTGGCTTTACTGCGCGATAGTGAAAGACACTGGCTCTTTCCGTTTCGAGAACACGAACCCAAAAGTATTCAAACTGGCAAGCGAGCTTACCCGGTACGGGGTGGCTCCATACGAGGTTTACGACCAGCTTTTCGAGCGCAATTCGATCAGCGGCGTGCTCTGTCTCGGCAGGGTGCTGGACACCCTGCGTTTTGCCTACGACAACCGGCTGGCCTACATTTACTTAACCAAGCAGATGCTGGAAGAGACAGGCTCATCCATGGAGGAGACCGACAACTTTATTAACGTTATCCGCTCGATCGACCCGGTTCAGGCCTGTTTTTTTTTCCGGGAACTGGGCAACAACAAAATCAAGATCAGTTTCAGGAGCAAGACCAAAGAGATAGATATCAACTTGCTTGCGGAGAAATTCGGCGGTGGCGGGCACAAGAGGGCCTCAGGGGCTCTCGTGGAAGGTAATTTCGAAGAAGTTATCGACAAAGTCGTCGCGGCGGCGGCTGAGTGTTTCAATTGAGCACAGTGGAAACCGGTCTATTCGCAAACTGCAGCTTCCTTGGGTGCCAGGGGAAAACAGGCGTGCCGTTTCCCTGGCAGTGGTAGCCGCAAAAAGTTGGAACGCAGACTTATGGCTATTCATCTAGGAATCGATCTGGGATCAGTAAGCGTCAAGGCGGCGCTGTATTCTTCCGAGAGGAGCGATACTGCGTTTTTCGAGAAGATTTCGGCAAACCCGACTTTTCAGAATGTCAAGCGCCTGAAACATCCAGCCACAGGAACTGAGTGCTGGCTGGCGGTCACCAGGTATGCCCGGATTGCCGGCAACCCGATAAAGCAGGCCAGATCCCTTCTGAAAGAACTGGTCTGTCTGATCGACCGGGCGGCCCTGGGTGAGATCACCTCTACCGGCAGCGGTGCCGCCCTGCTCAAATACGAGTTCGGTGTTAGCACCCAGAACGAATTTGCCGCCCTGACCAAGGCAGTAGACTTGCTTCTGCCAGAAGTGCGGACACTGTTTGAGATGGGTGGGGAAAACTCGAAGTATCTCCTTTTCGAGCGCGATGAATCAAACGGCCACTTTGGTATTGCAGACTATTCGACCAATGGGGACTGCGCGGCCGGAACCGGCGCTTTTCTCGACCAGCAGGCCAGCCGCCTGCGGTTTAAGGTCGAGGAGATCGGCGATATTGTCAGCTCCATCGAACAGGCCCCCAAGATTGCCGGACGTTGCTCTGTTTTCGCCAAGAGCGATATGGTCCACGCCCAACAGAAGGGATTCACGCCGGAGGAAATTCTCAAAGGGCTCTGCGAAGCGGTGGCCAGAAATTTCAAGAGCGCAATCACCAAGGGTAAAAAAGTTCTGCCGAAGGTGACATTCGCCGGAGGTGTGGCCGCAAACAAGGGAGTGGTTCAGGCGATCGAGACCGTTTTCGGCTGGGAACCCGGGACCCTGGTGATCAGCGAGGAGCATGCCGCACTAGGCGCGATCGGCGCAGCAATCTTTGCCGAGGAAGCATTCCGTAAAAACGGCAAACGCATCGGTTCATTCAGCCTTGAGGGATTGTATTCCGAAACCAGGAAATTCCCCAACTCGCCCCCCCTGTCAATGGAAAACACGGTGCTGCTCCGCGACCGGATGGTTGCGATACCTCCGGAGGAAATCCTCGAGAAGCGCGATGTTTACCTCGGCATTGATATCGGCTCGGTAAGCACCAACCTGGTGCTGATAGACTCAGAATGCAATGTGCTGAAAGAAATCTACCTTCCCACCGACGCCCGTCCGATAGAGGTGGTAAGCCGGGGCTTGCGTGAGATAGAGCACGAGCTTGGCAACAGGGTTCATGTCTGTGGTGTCGGCACCACGGGTTCAGGCCGCGAACTGATCGGTGAGCTTGTGGGTGCCGATACGATCAACGATGAAATTACCGCGCACAAGACCGGCGCCATGTTTATCGACCGTAATATCCTCGATCTGGGCGTGGACACGATTTTCGAGATCGGCGGCCAGGATTCCAAGTATATCAGCCTGGAGCAGGGGATTGTGGTGGATTTCGCCATGAATGAGGCCTGTGCCGCAGGCACCGGGAGTTTTCTCGAGGAGCGCGCCAGGGAACTCGGGATCAGTATCAAGGACGAGTTCGCAAGAATCGCTCTCTCCAGCCAGCAGCCGATAAAGCTCGGCGAGCGCTGCACGGTTTTCATGGAGCGTGATGTAAACAGTTACCTTCAGCGCGGCGCAGACCTGGAAAAAATCGTGGCCGGACTGGCCTACTCTGTTGTCACCAATTATATCAACCGTGTGGTGCGTGGCCGTAAGATCGGCGATGTTATATTTTTCCAGGGGGGTACGGCCTACAATGATGCTGTGGCCGCGGCTTTCACCTCAATTCTGGGCAAACGGATAATCGTGCCGCCGTTCAACGGGGTGATGGGTGCACTGGGAGTGGCTCTTCTGGTCAGAGAAAAGATGCTCAACACCAAGGACATCTCCAAGTTCCGCGGTTTCGATCTAGATAAGATCAACTACAAGATCCGCGAATTCACCTGTAAGGCCTGCACCAACTATTGCCAGATTCAGGAGTTCACGGTTGAGGGCGAACGGACTTACTGGGGAGACAAGTGTTCGGAGCGCTACCGCAAGGCGGTCAAGAGCGAACGTCAGCCGGTAATCGAAAACCTGGTCGAGTTCCGCCACAAGAGTCTTCTTGCCGACTACGACCCGGAGGCGGGCAGCGGCCCGGTGGTAGGACTGCCGTACTGCATGTCGATGTACGAGTGGGCGCCGTTCTGGTTCAGGCTTTTCCGGGAACTCGAGATCAAGGTGCTTCTTTCTGAGCCCACCACCAATCAGATAGTCAACATTGGCCTGGAGTCTATGGTCAGCGAACCCTGTTTCCCAATCCAGGTGGCCCACGGGCATCTCCGCTGGCTGATCGATAAGGGTGTGGATTACCTCTTTGTCCCGAACAATATCGCAGCGCCGGGGAAAGAAATAAACAAGCCATCTTACTATTGCCCCTGGAACCAGACACTGCCATTCGTCGTGTCGACTGCTCCGGTAATCTCTGATCACGCGAAAAGGATAATCAAGCCCATGCTCTGGTTCAACCACGGTGCCAAAGCGGTTGTCGATGCGATCCGGGATTCGCTGAATGCGGTGGGAATCAACAAAAGCGCCAGGGCAGTGGAACAGGCGACTATGGATGCATACAGCGCCCAGGAGGATTTCCGCAAGAGCCTGATCGATGCCGGCGCCCGTGCCCTTGCTGTGCTCGCCAGCCACCACGAGCATGGTATTCTTCTGCTCGGCCGGCCATACAATATCTATGACAAGGGAATCAACCTTGATCTGGCTACAAAGCTGCGCAATTTATACGGGGCCAATGTGATCGGGCTGGATTTTCTCAAGCTTGAAGGTTACGAGATCGAACATTTACACGACAACATGTTCTGGGACCACGGGAAAAAGATCCTGGCAGCGTCTTTGTTTGTGAAAAACAAACCCAAGCTGCATATCATCTACGTGACCAATTTCAAGTGCGGCCCGGATTCGTATATCAGGCACTTTATCAAGGAAGCTTCCGGGAGGCCGTACCTTACGCTGCAATTCGACGGGCACAACAACGATGCCGGCATGCTGACTCGTTGTGAGGCCTATCTGGATAGTAAAGGAGTTTTGAGAAGATGGGGGACAACAGAGCAGGAAATGGCGGGAGCAAGCAATCTTTAACCGGGCGAACCCTTTACGTGCCTCAGATGAGCCACGGGGGCGCGGTAGCCTTTGCCGCTTCGTTCCGCAGCGTGGGGATCAACGCCTGGCCGTGTCCGGATTCGGATGACCGTACCCTGGAACTGGGCGGCAAATACACCTCCGGTGAGGAATGTCTTCCCGCGCGGGTTACCCTGGGCGACTTTCTCAAAGTTGTTGAGCAGCCGGATTTTGTTCCGCATAAGACCGCCTTTTTCATGCCCACTGCGGACGGCCCCTGCCGGTTCGGCCAGTACGCTACATACGTTCGCAAGGTGCTCAGGGATATCGGTCTGGAGGATGTAATAGTCTTTTCCCCCACCAGTCAGGACGGTTACCAGGGAGTGGCCGAGCAGGTGAACGAACTGATGCGTACTACATTCAGGGGACTGACCTGTGCTGACATCCTGCGCAAGATGCTACACAAAACCCGGCCTTACGAGGTGAACAAGGGAGATACCGACAAGGCACACGCTCAGGCCCTGGCCGAGGTTGAAAAGGCTCTCGAAGAGCCCGGCGTTCCCACGGAAAAGCGGATGAAACGGCTGATCAGCGTGATGACTGAGGCCAGGGACAATTTCCGCAAGGTCCCGGCCGAATACTCTCGCAAGCGCCCGTTGATCGGGGTGGTCGGCGAAATTTTCTGCCGTCTCACGCCTTTCACCAATGACTACCTGATCCGCAAGATCGAACACTTCGGCGGTGAATGCAGCCTGGCGCATATCGGGGAGTGGATCTGGTACACCAACTGTGAGCAGCAAAAACATCTGTGCTATGCCGGGAAGAGGTTTTCGGTCGAGATGCTGGGAGTGAAAATCAAGAACTGGGTCCAGCAGCGCGATGAACACAGGCTTTGCGAGCCGTTCAAGGAAGATTTCAGAGGCTACGAGGAGCCGCACATCCACCAGATTCTCGAATACTCCGACTGCTATCTTCCGCACAACGGGGTCCTGGGCGAGATGACTCTCAGTGTGGGAAAGGCGATTTCCCACTACTACATGGGCTGTGACGGAGTTGTTGACATCTCGCCCTTTACCTGCATGAACGGGATTGTCACAGAGGCGATTTATCCCACGCTGAGTGCGGATCACGAAAGTATCCCGGTGCGTAACTTTTTCTTTGACGGCACCCAGTACGACGCGGAACGTGACCTGGGGATTTTCATGGAGCTGGTGCGCACCTACCAGTCACGCAAAAAGATTAAACGGGTCTATCCTTTCTACTTTCCCTCCGAGAGCTGAATGTAAGCCCGGCAATAGACGAGGCTTTCTATTTCAACAGCACCATTTTTCTGGTCTGCGAGAAATCGCCTGCTTTAATGCGGTAGAGATATACACCGCTCGGCGCTTTCCGGCCCTGCTCATCCGTTCCGTCCCATCGCTGTGCACGAAAATAAGCCTCACTTTTCTTGCAGCTGTTTGCTATTTCTAATGGTTGTCGATACTGCATATCCCTATTATATGCAAGTACCAGTTAGTTCTCAATTACCATATTTTAAAAGGATAGCGAATGTTATGTAGAGCCATGCTCAAGGGCAGAGCTTTTTCGCTTGCTCTTGGCAAAATGATTGGATAATTTAAATAGACTGTTCAACTATCCGTCATTTATCAACTTGCGACGAGGATATCGTCATGGCGGTAAAAGAAACACAGCAAAGTTTGATTAAACACCGCTCGGTTTTCACTCTGCCCACGCGCTTAAGTTTCTGGTTGCTGGTGGCGCTAATAGCAGTCTTTTTTCTATTACTGCTTGGCTATTCTCTCTTATCCCAGAGCATGGTAAAAGAGCTCGAACGTGATGAAGACGCCTTGAGCCGAGCTGCGGCAAAGTTCATGGTTGGCGTATTCGACCTTCAAACCGGCCTGGAAGATGAAAAACTGATCAGTATATTCGTTCAAACCGGTAACGACACGGAGGTTCTTCGCGACTTGCTGAACGAATTCAAAAATCCGCTGGTGATCTGCGATTCGGTCGGAAATCCGGTGCTTTGGTACTCAATCGGTGTGCCGGAGGAATCCCCGACCAATGACCCGGAGGTTCTGGCACGGGTAAATAAAATTATCAAGCGGCTGGACCGCCAGAACCCTCCATTCAGGACATTCGACGCCTCCCTGGAGGAGCAGTACGTGATTCATTACGGATATCCGTCAGCCCTGGAAAGCCTGAGAGTCATTCCGCTTTACCTGGGTGCGATCCTGGCGGTATTCCTGGTGCTGGCGGTCTGGATTCTGCGCAGGCAGGCGAGTACGGAAAGGAGCCTGATCTGGGCCGGCATGGCGCGTGAGAGTGCGCATCAACTGGGCACTCCCCTGAGCAGCCTTCACGGTTGGCTCGAACTGCTCAAGTTAAACCTCTCCCGGGCCAGGACTGCGAAAAACCGCTCCGGCCTTGACTCAGTGGACAGTTTTGACGGTCAGGAGAGGGAGATTATCGATGGTATCGTTCAGGACATCGAGCGGCTTTCCAAGGTAGCTAACCGCTTCGAGTTGATCGGACGTAAAAGCACCTACGACAGGCTTGATCTGGAAAACGTACTTCGCAGTACGGAGAGCTATTTCCGGGCCAGGCTCCCGAAACGCGGCGCCAAGATCAATCTCAAGGTGGAGATCGAAGACCTTCCCCCGGTGCAGGGCAATGCGACCCTGCTGGAGTGGGCTTTCGAGAACCTGATTAAGAACAGTATCGACTCCCTTACCGGCCGGAGCGGTGAAATCTCGATAAAGGCGTTCTATGACAGGGAACGCAACGAGGTCGATATTATTTTCACTGACAACGGTCCCGGTATCCCGAGCCACGTGCGCCGCCATATCTTCGACACCGGAGTAACGACCAAGAAAAAGGGCTGGGGAGTCGGGCTGGCACTGGTTCGCCGGATAATCGAGGAAAACCACCGCGGCAGGATCATGCTCACCCAGAGTTCACCTGAAAAAGGCACCGTATTCCTGATCTGCCTGCCCACAGCGGCTGACGGGAAAAAGAAATTAACGGGGAAGGCGGTCTAAACTGGCAATCCAATCAGATATTTTGAAAGATCTCAATCCGCCGCAGAGAGAAGCGGTAACTTACAGGGAAGGCCCACTGCTTGTGCTGGCAGGTGCAGGCAGCGGCAAGACCAGAGTGCTCACCTACCGTATCGCCTGGCTGGTGCGGGAACAGGGCATACGGCCGCATAGGATTCTTGCGCTCACTTTCACCAACAAGGCTGCAGGCGAGATGAAATCCAGAGTAGAGAAACTTCTCGGGACTGAGACATCCCTCTGGATCGGAACCTTTCACAGCCTTTTCGCCCGGATCCTTCGCCGCCACGCGAAAATTCTCGGCTATACCCACCATTTCAGCATCTACGACACCGATGACAGCCAGCGCCTGGTGAAAAGCATTATCAAGGAACTGCCTGCCTCCTATGGAAACCTCAATCCCACATCAGTGCGGCATCAGATCAGCCGCCACAAGAACTCCATGCGTTCGCCGGAGGATCTCAAGCGTTCTGCGGGACATTTTGTAGAGACCAGAGTGGCGGAAATCTACGAGATTTACACGAAAAAGCTCAAAGAGAATAACGCCATGGATTTCGACGATCTGATTGTCAAGCCCGGTGAACTTTTCCGCTCCGCACCAGAGGTGCTCGAGTGCTACCACAAGCAGTTCAGACATATCCTGGTCGACGAGTTCCAGGACACCAACCGGGTTCAGTACAACCTGGTGCGCCTGCTGGCCGGCAAGAAGCAGAATGTCTGCGTGGTGGGCGACGATGACCAGTCGATTTACGGCTGGCGTGGTGCCGAAGTGCGCAATGTTTTCGATTTCGAGCGGGATTTCGACAATGTGATCACTGTGCGTCTGGAGCAGAACTACCGCTCCACAGGCAATATCCTCGATATGGCCAATGCGGTGGTGAGCCACAACGTGGGGCGCAAGCCGAAAAAACTCTGGACAGTAAAAAGCACGGGCGCAAAGGCCGTTGTGCTCGAATGCCGGGATGAGATCGACGAGGCCAAACAGATCGTGATTCATACCTCGCAGGTGCGCAGCGAACTGAGCCTCGACTGGCGTGATATAGCTGTGCTCTACCGCACCAACGCTCAGAGCCGCGCCCTGGAGGACACCTTGCGCAGGAATGTCGTCCCTTACCGGATAATCGGGAGCCTGAGGTTTTACGAGCGCAAGGAAATCAAGGATTTGACTGCCTATCTGAAAGTGATCACTAACCCGCAGGACAGCGCCAGCCTTTACCGGATAATCAACGTCCCGGCGCGCGGGATCGGGCCGGCGACTCTTTCAAAGCTGACCGCACTGGCGAATTCCCGCGGGAAGCCTCTTTACCACGTGCTCGGCGACGCCGATCAGGCAGAAGGCCTCGCAGAGGCGAAAGCTCGCAGGGTAATGGACCTTCATACTGTTTTCGAGGAGTTGCGCGCAAGGTCGAAAAAAGAATCAGCAGCCGGGGTGCTCAGCGAGCTGATCAAACTCACCGGCTACGAGGAAAGCCTCTCCGAACTGGAAACGTTCGAGGCGCAGGGCCGGATGGAGAATATCGCCGAACTGGTGAGCGCAGCCGAGGAGTTCGGCGAGCGGTGGACGCCGGAGGGAAAATCCACCTGCCTGGAGTCCTGGCTGGCTGAGACCTCGCTGATCAGCGAGATCGATTTCCATAATCCGGAAGAGGACTACCTGACCCTGATGACCCTTCACAACGCCAAGGGACTCGAGTTCCCGGTTGTTTTTATCACCGGGGTAGAGGAAAACCTTCTGCCGATCAGCCGCTCGCTGGAAGATGAAACCGGGGAGTCGCTGGAAGAGGAGCGGAGGCTGTTATATGTGGGGATTACCCGGGCCAAGGAAAAAATTTACCTGAGCTGGGCCGCTTACCGAAGGCGTTTTGGCAACATACTCGACTCCGGTCCGTCGAATTTCCTGGCAGATATCCCGGAGGAGTTGCTTGAAGTCAACGAGAGCCTGCGGAAAAAATCAAACTTGGTCGGGGCTTTCGCCAGGCAATATGCCGCCTCTTTCAACAGGTTCGCCCGTGGGCCTGTGGGCGCCTCACCCCCGATTTTCTCCTCCAGCAGCCGGGCAGTATCCCAAACGGTGAGTTCAGAACCGACATTCGAGCGCGATCCCGGAGTCGACGAACCGCTCTACCGCAAGGGCGAGCGGGTAGTGCACAACACGTTCGGCTGCGGCACGATCACTGGTGTCAACTCATATCTTGACGACATCCGGGTCACGGTGCGGTTCGATTCAGGGTTCACGAAAAAACTGGTGGCGCGGTTTGCCAGGCTGGTACGGGAGTGAGGCGCGCGAGTTGATCCCTGCCTGCTCTACGTTTTGCGCTGCGCTGTGTATTACGCCTCCAATACCACGCACGGCCCGCACCTTCTCAAGTGGTGGAACTGGAAAGACAGGAAGTAATCTTATCGATATACTTTTTCCATTCAGTTCGTGAGGTTGCAACGATGGGTAAAAAATCTCTCAACCGCCGTAAGTTTTTGAAAAACACCTCCACCGGAGTGGCCGGAGCGGCGGCTGTATCCGCACTCGGTGGAAAAGCCCTTTATGCCAGTGTCTCCAAAGAGGCCGACATTCCTGCGATACTCGGCGGCACACCGGTACGCACCAAACCTTTCCCCTCCTGGCCGGTGTTCGACCAGACAGATGAGCAGATGTTTTTAGAGGCTTTCCGGAGCAAAAAGTGGTGCCGTCTCGGGGCGACCCGGGTTTCCAAGTTTGAAAAAAAATTCGCCGAGCTGATGAATGTACCCTATTGCCAGGCCACCGCCAGCGGAACCACCGCGCTCAACACCTCGCTCAACGCTCTTGGTGTCGGCCCGGGGGATGAGGTTATCGTGCCGCCGTACACGTTTGTGGCCACTGTCCAGGTGGTTTTCCACATGTTCGCGCTGCCTGTTTTTGTCGATACCGACCCGGAAACGCACATGATAAACGCCGAGTTGATCGAGGAGCGAATCACCGAACACACCAGGGCGATCCTGCCTGTACACATCGCCGGGGGGGCGTGCGACATGGACAGGATCATGGCGATTTCGCAAAAGCACGGTATCCCTGTGCTCGAGGACGCCTGCCAGGCCTGGATGGGCGAGTGGCATGGTAAAAAACTCGGTTCGATCGGTAAACTCGGCTGTTTCAGTTTCCAGGCCAGCAAGAATCTCAACTCAGGCGAGGGAGGGGCGATAATCGGCTCGGACCAGGAGCTGATCGAGATGTGCGCCTCCTACACTAACAACGGCAGGCCTGCCGGGACGCAGAGATCCACTCTTTCCGGGTATCCCAACCCCGGCTCCAACCACCGGATGACCGAGTTCCAGGGCGCAGTGCTGCTGGGCCAGATTCGCCGCCTGGAAGAGCAGACCGGACACCGCAACCGGATGGGCGCCTATCTCGATAAGCTGCTCGAGGATATCCCGGGGATTTCTCCGGCCAAAAAGTACACGGGGCAAACCCGGCATGCTTACCATTTGTATATGATGAAATACGACAAGGAGCATTTCAGCGGCCTGCCCAAGGGTAAGTTCGCAGCGGCGCTGGATGCCGAGGGAATCCAGACCATCTCCACTGGCTACGGAATTCCGCCGCTGAACAAGCAGGGATTTATCGAAAAATGCCTCACCTCGCGCGCTTTCAGGAACGTATTTTCAGCAGAAAGGCTCACCCAGTACAGGAAAGAGAACGAATTCCCGGAAAACGACAGGATCTGCGCCGAAACC
>JAUVUV010000083.1 GCA_030604975.1 Candidatus Glassiibacteriota bacterium
CCCAAGGTTTCGTAATAATCTCTCTTTGCCATAATTAGCTCTACAATCCTCCAGAATCATTTACTGTTTTTGAGACAACTTCTCCTCATTGTTATTTATCCAGCATCTGCGAAAGCAGACGGCTGGTATATTCGACAACCGAGATGACTCTTTTGTAACTCATTCGTGTGGGCCCGATTACCCCGATAATACCGCGCATCTTTCCCATCCGGTAAGTGTCCGTGACCAGGGTGAAATTGGCCAGCTCACTCAGCTCGTTCTCAGAGCCGATAGTGATATGAAGGCCATCCCGGCTTGCCCGTTTTTTCATCAGTTCGATCAACAGGTGTTTCTGGTCGGTCAGACTGATCAGTGAGCGAAGGTAGGTCTGGTCGCTGAACTCCGGCTGGGAGGCCAGTTTGGAAGTCTCGCCGAGCACCAGTTCCCGGTCACCCTCACCGAATTCGAACAGAGTATCGGCTGACTGGACGAAAATGTTGAGCGGATCTTTCTCGTCCTCCACGGCGTCTTTGAGACGTATCGGCCCAGTCCGGCGGATTTCGCGCAGGGTCAAGCCGATGAGTCTTTCTGTCAGCCTGGCGGCGAGCTTTTCCAGCCGAGTGTCATTCACCGGATTTTCCAGTTCGACAAAAATCGTTTTCACTATACCCCGCCCGATTGTCAGCACGAGCATGATCCGTTCCGAACTCAGCCGGACCAGGTCTACTCCCTCGAGTATTCCCTCGTCCACAAACGGCCCCATCCCGAAACCCAATTCGAAGGTGATAATGCTCAGGGCTTCCGTTGCACGATGCAGCATCTTTTCGACAACCGGGTCTTCCTGGATCTTTTTCAGGGCTTCAACCGCGGACCTGGGAGCATTGTGCTGGTGGCGAGTGAGAATATCTACGTGCAGGCGGTAAGCTTTGTCAGTGGGCACGCGGCCAGCGCTTGGGAAAGACTGGTGAAGGAAGCCTTTTTCCTCGAGATCGCTCATTGTGTTGCGAATAGTAGCCGGGCTCAGGCCCAGGTTGCTGCTTCGAGACAGAGTGCGCGAACCAACCGGCCTGGCGGTGGAGATATAGTTGCTGATCACAGCCGCCAGAATTCCATGCTCCCGCTCGCTCAGATCATCGACTCTGAACTTATTCATTCCTTTGCTTGCCATTAAGTTTATTATACCATTATGAGGATTATTTGAAATCTTTTTACTATGCCAATTTTAAAATTCTTTGTCAAGTTCAAATCTCTCTGTCCCGGTCAATTGCTCGACAAGCGACTCGTATAGAGGAAACCTCTCATCAGTCAGGGCGAGACAGCTATCATCTGCACTGCGAACCAGATCCGGGGTAAAAAATTCCTCTGAGGCTGCCTGAAACTCGATTTTAAGGGAATATAGATAACTTTTCAGCAAAGCCTGATCGTTCGGGACGCTTTAAAAATCGTAGTAGGGACATTTGCTATCACGACAGAATGGGATGTGAATATAGACTCCAAAAGCTTTCTTATTTTCCCTCTGCCTAACCCAGGCTGTAGAGCTTGCCCGGATGCTCGCGCACAAGCTGTTTCATTACCAGCCGCAGAAGGATCCCCAGCAGTTGGGAGACATCCATCCCGAGTTTTTCGGCAAGTTCGTCAACGTGAAGAGTCTCGCGGCCGATGCCCTCGAACACGAGGCGTTCCTCAGCGCTCAGGGCGGGTTTCAACTTCTCCTCCGGACTGTCTTTGCCGGTTGAAGCCGCTTTTGCGGGGAGTCCGACCATTTCGTTCAGAATATCTTCAACCGATCTAACCAGCTTTGCGCCCTGCTGGATCAGCTTGTTGACTCCCTCGCTGAGCACTTTTCTCGGGTCTCCTGGAACTGCGAAAACGTCGCGGTTCTGGTCCACCGCATATGAGGCAGTCAACAGCGCCCCGCTTTTCAGCCCGGCCTCGACAATCAGAACCCCGCGCGAAAGACCGCTGATCAGCCGGTTACGGCGCGGGAAATTATGACCCTCCGGGGGTGTGCCCATCAGATATTCGCTAATCAGGCAGCCACGCTCACAGATTTTTTTAGCGAGATTTTCGTTTTCCGGGGGATAGATAATATCCGCACCGCAGCCCAGAACAGCCACGCTAATACCTCCGGAGGCAAGCGCTCCCTCGGCTGCTGCTGAATCAATCCCGCGGGCCAGTCCGCTGACCACAGTAAACCCTGCCCCGGCGATACCCGCCGATAGATCGCGTGTCGTATTGACTCCGTTAATACTCGGCTCTCTTGTGCCGATAATAGCAAAGCATGGGGTGTTGAGGGATTCCATGCTGCCGCGGACAAAAAGCATCGAGGGCGGATCATAGATCTGGGACAGATATGCGGGATATTCGCTCTGCCAGCGGTAGAGCGGTGTGGTTCCGGTTGCTTGCATCGCCTCGATCTGGCTGTCAATCGTGCGGTCGTCCCACTGCCTGCCGGCAAGCCAGATCAGAGCCTTTTTGTTCAAGACTCCGACTTCCTCCAGCCGATGGTAATCTGCCCGGACAACCTCAGCCGGTCCGCCCAGGGCATCGAGCAGGCGGGTGAGTTTTACCGGGCCGACGCCAGGAGCCATCATCAAACGCAGCATGTCGCGCAAGTCTGACTGGGAATTGCCTGTCATCCGACTCCGTCCTGTCCGGGTATTTCTCGACAGTACAACAAGCAACTTAGGCCGGGTTTTCTGCCTTTGATCTGGCTGCCCTGGTCTCGGCGAGCTTGGCCGCCAGTGAGCCTTTCAGCTCATCCAGTCCCATGCCGGTAACCGCGCTGATACCGGTGATCATGAACAGTTCCTCGCCATTGATTTTCGGCAGCGGGGAACCCGGCTCAACCAGGTCCATTTTGCTGAAAACCAGACAGCGCGGTTTGCTCGGGAGCTGGTCCGAATAACCGGCAAGCTCGCTGCAAAGAGTGCGGTACTGATCTCGGGGGACCGGCGCACTGATATCGATCAGGAAGACCAGAATCTTCGTTCTCTCGATATGGCGCAGGAATTCATGCCCCAGTCCCTTACCGCTGTGCGCGCCTTCGATCAGTCCCGGAATGTCCGCCACAACGAAAGAATCTACCCCGCTTACTGCAACCCCGAGGTTGGGGGTCAGGGTAGTGAACGGGTAGTCTGCCACTTTGGGGCGCGCCTCGGAGATACGGCTCAGCAGGGTTGATTTTCCGGAGTTGGGAAAGCCCACCAGACCTACATCGGCGAGAAGTTTCAGTTCGAGCTGAACAGTCCTCTTTTGACCCGGCTCACCGTCTTCGGCAAAATCAGGGCTTCGGCGTGTCGGAGTTCTGAAACTCTCGTTTCCCCGTCCGCCCTTGCCTCCCTTGGCTGCCAGTACCCGGCTGCCGTGTTCGGTCAGGTCGGCAATTACCTCTCCGGTGTCGGCGTCGTTGATCAGGGTTCCTGCAGGAACGCGGATTATCACGTCATCGCCGTTGCGGCCGGTGCGGTTGTTTCCCCCGCCATGTGCCCCGCGCGGAGCCTTATAATCTCTTTTATATTTGAAATCCATCAGGGTGGTCAGGCCTTCATCGGCCTCGAAATAGATGCTGCCCCCGTCACCCCCCCGGCCTCCGCAAGGCCCGCCACGGCTGTTGTGGGGTTCCCGGCGGAATGCAATCATGCCCTTTCCCCCCTCACCGGCTTTCAGCCTTATTTTCGCCCTGTCCACAAACATCCGTTTGATCCACCCTTTACAAAAAATTTCAGGTGTACTAGCTGTATCTCGCCTCTGATTTTTTTGCAATTAATTCTTGTTAGCTTAACCCATATTGTCTATCAGAGCCTGACCGAACTCGCTGCATTTGAGCAGTTTCGCTCCATCCATCAAGCGTTCCAAATCATAAGTGACTGTCTTGGCCTCGATTGTGCGCTCCATGGCCTGGATCACCAGTTCACTTGCCTCCTGCCATCCCAGGTAATCGAACATCATGCAGCCGGAAAGGATCAGCGAGCCCGGGTTGACCTTGTCCTGTCCGGTATACTTGGGTGCGGTTCCATGGGTCGCTTCAAACAGCGCCATCACATCACCCACATTGGCCCCGGGTCCCAGGCCGAGCCCGCCGACCTGGGCGACCAGGGCATCTGACATATAGTCGCCGTTGAGATTGGGCAGGGCGAGCACACTGTACTCGCGCGGCCTGGTGAGGATCTGCTGAAGCATGGCGTCGGCGATACGATCCTTGACTACCACCTTGCCCCCGGGAACCTTGCCGCTGTGTTTGTCCCAGAGCTCTTTCTCTGTGATTGTCGAATCGGGGAACTCTTCCGAGGCCAGTTCGTAGCCCCAATCACGAAAAGCGCCCTCAGTGAATTTCATAATATTGCCTTTGTGCACTAACGTCACGCTGCCCCGGCCCATTTCCACTGCGTACCGGATCGCTTTACGCACCAGGCGCTTTGTGCAGGTGATGCTGATCGGCTTGATACCGATACCGGAGTCGAGGCGGATACTGGTGCCCATCTCCTCGTTGAGGAATTTGAGCACTTTCCGGACTTCCGGACTGCCCTCCGACCATTCGATACCTGCGTAAACATCCTCGGTGTTTTCGCGGAAAATCACCATGTTTACCCTTTCCGGGTTTTTCACCGGGCTCGGCACTCCCTTGAAATAGCGCACCGGGCGCACACAGGCGTACAGGTCGAGTTTCTGCCGCAGTGTGACATTGAGACTGCGGAAACCGCCGCCGATCGGTGTGGTCAGCGGGCCCTTGATCGCCACGAGGTATTCCCGGATCGCCTCGAATGTGTCGTTCGGCATCCATTCGCCGTAAATCCTATTCGCCTTTTCACCGGCGAAGATCTCGAGCCAGTGGATTTTCCTTTTGCCCCCGTAAGCTTTTTCCACCGCAGCATTGAAAACTTTCCCTGCAGCACCCCAGATATCCGGCCCGATCCCGTCACCTTCGATGAACGGAATAATTGGGTTATCTGGAACGCACAGCTTGTTGTTGGCATCCGCGGTAATTTTACTTCCCCCGGCCGGAGGGATTAGATCTATTTTTGAGCTCAATTTTTCCCCCTTATTGATGTTGATGAAACTGATAAGCTGTTTTTTATTAATTTGTTAGGTTAATTTCTTCAACTTACAGCGATTGGGTGAGTTAAGTCCTTATTTTTTCCGACTTTAATCCTGAATAAAACATGATTGTTGTCAACATCCATATCACCTGTTTCAGCAATCCGGCAAGGCAAAATATAATGTATGTATGCGGCTACGGCAACTGGTTTTAGGCCAGGCTCAGAATAAAAAAGCCGGCGAAGAGTTTTTCGCCGGCTCGCGCTTTCCCAGCAATTGAATCCCTTTTAAAGAGAGGTGAGCGTGGCCTTGCAGTTTTCGCAGTACCAGCGAATGGAGTAATTCATGGTGTCGCATTTGGGGCATTTGACAGTCTTTTTCTTTATTGCGTCAATAGTCTGATCGACAGTCAACATCTTCTCTGTATCATTGTCCCTGCCGCCCAGGTCGAACTTCAGGTCGACTTTATCATCCAGAGAAACGGCATGGTCGATCACGAAATCCTTATCATCTCTTCCTTTCGGCGCCTCCTCCTGCGGCATTGCGCTACTATCAGGTGCCTCACCGGATTCCACAGACTCGTCCAACGGCTCCGGGCTGATCTCCTCGCTTTCCTTTTCAGCCTTTTCTGCGGATTCCCCTGAGGCTGGTGCCTGTTCCACGGTCTGTGTAGATTGCTGTTCTTCCGGGGTTTCGTGGCTGACCCCGATGCCTTCAGGTTCCGGTTTTTGCCCTTCAGCAACCTCAGTAGCCGGCTCCGGCGGACCTGTTTCACTATCAGCTTTCAGATCCTCGGCCGAGACCGGTGCGGGAAGCTCTTCCTTTTCGACCACAGTACCGGCGGCGCTCATAATCGCATCAAGGTCGAGAGGAGCCGATTCCATTGCAACTTCTTCATACTTCTCTTCTTTTTCTGAAGGCGGGGCGGTGGTCTCCTCGGGTAAAACTTCTTCCGGTGGCGAAGCCTCTTCTTCCTCAATATGTTCTGCGGATTCC
Organism: Candidatus Glassiibacteriota bacterium; assembly: GCA_030604975.1. Lineage (GTDB taxonomy): Bacteria > Gemmatimonadota > Glassbacteria > GWA2-58-10 > GWA2-58-10 > JAUVUV01. The sequence goes on from JAUVUV010000083.1 coordinate 6,013, forward strand.
CCGGCAATCCGAGTTTCTTCGGATGGTTCAGCCTGAGTATCCATGCCCTCGGTGGCAGATTCCTCGAATATTGTATCCGGATCCATACTGGAAGTGGATTTCTGTTCCTGAGATACCGGTTCTCCGGCCTGGCTCCTCTCTTCCTGAGGCAATTCAGCCTCTTGCTCTTTCTCTTCTTCCAGCGACTGCAGGCCCGGTAGATCAGTCTTATCGGCACTATGATCCTCTTCCGGTTTGAAATCAGAGGCAGGCTCAACTTCGTCTTCGCCCTGTGGCTCTTCCGGTTGTGGTGCCATGTCTGCAGCCGTGGGGGCCATGTCCTGCTCAACCGCGCCGGATTCACCCTCTACCTGTCCAGCGTCTTCAGATACAGCCTCGGCCTCTTCCTGCGGGGCAGGGCTTTCTTCAAGCAAATCGGGAGTTATTTCTTCAGGGGCCAGATCTATCGCCTCCGGCTCAGTAACTTCATGATCTGCAACGCGTTCAATTGATTCTACCAGCAGCTCTTCAGGGATTACCTCCTGACTGATTTCTGCAGCAACAGGAGTCTCTTCTTCAATTTCTTTCTCCGCTTGCGGCGGGGTTTGCTCATCCGCGAGCCTCTCAGGCTCACTGGCCTGGGATTCGGCGACCGGAGCTTTTTCTTTTAATCCAGTTTCGGCTAAAACCGCAGGCTCCTCCAAGGGTTCTTCATGCTGCCCAGCTACCTTTTCCCTGAATGCGGTTTCAGCCTCTGCGGCCTTATCCATCGACCAGCCGATAGTCTCCTGGCTGGCGGCTTCCACCATCTGCTCCGGTTTGGCTTCAAGCTCGCTGATCATACCCTCACCAGCCACCTTTTCAAGAAACTCGGCCAGTTTGCGCTCCTCGCCGTGGTATTTCTCTATGGTTTCAGCAAAGCCTTTCATTTTTTCCGTGTGCTCTGCACATAGCCTGTCGTATTGTTCCTTTGTATATTCGCCAAGGGCATGGCGCAAGGCTAATTCCTGGATCTTTTCCGCGTAAGTTTTATCCAGCAGCTTGAGCTGGTTTGAAAAAAGCCGTATTTCCGACAGCTTGATCTCATAGTCGGCCAGGCCCAACGCAAGTTCCCCACCCACTGCTTCGAGGTAGGAGGAGTATTCCTGGCACAGCTTTTCATATACATAGTTTGAGATTTTGCCCTTGTACTTTTCGAGGAAATCGAGGCGGCGGCGGCATCGCGCTTTGAGCTCGAGCAACTCGCCCAGGCTGCGGCCCATGAAAATTATCCCGACAGGTATTTTATTTCCCTCTTTCTCCACGCTTACATCCCTATTTCTATTCCAGTTGAGACAGAACGTTTTCGAGTCGTTCCATGTTGAGCTTATAGCTCTTGGTTTTCGAGCGATAGTATTCGATCTTCTCCTGCTTCTGTTTTCCGATCTTTTCGTATTCCTCTTCCGTGTATTCGCCAAGAGCATAGCGCACTTTAAGCTCCTCCAGCGATCTTTCACCCAGGTGGTCAGCATTCTCCAGGCGCCGTACCAGGTCCCTGTAATCGTTGCGAGTCTTCTCGAAATTGCGGGCCTGGCGGCTGATTTCGCGGTTCAGATTGCTGAGACGCATTTCGTAGTCGGATTTCACGCGCTGGTAGACTTCCTCGGCCACTTCGCCGCGTTTGCTCTCGATCAGGCGGAGTAGTTCTTTCGTCCGGCTGCGCTCCTCGAGCAAAGGGATTATCTTGTCTCCACCGACTTCTGCGCTGTTCTTTTCCTGTGCGGATTCAGCTATCTTCAACACCCTTTCATCTTTTGGCAAGGCCAGTTTTTCAACCGCCTAATCTCTATAATTTTAACAAGTTACGAGTATTTCCGAACCACCTCTAATTGAATTATATGCTTACTTTATCTTATCACAATATTTCAAAAAGTGTCAAGACATTTTTCCTGTAAATTTTGTAAAAGCGGCATTGGGAGGAAAGGCTGTCAAAAAGCCACAAATTAAACTACTACCGGCTAAAATCTGCTGAGCGGAACGCTTTCACCACGCATGCAATGGTTCCGGAAACA
>JAUVUV010000477.1 GCA_030604975.1 Candidatus Glassiibacteriota bacterium
AAAAGATTGAATCGCCCCGTGGGGCAATACCTGTATTCGCTACTTTCGAAGAGCTGCTGCGAAAGAGGCCGGCGGGTAACTGCCCCAATAAGATCCTCGTATATTCACCACCAGGAGCGGTTTATGGAGAAGTAAAGGAGATTGTGCAGTACGGCAAGAAGAATATCGAAACAATATTTATTGTAACCGAAAATGTATCCATTGAGGTCACAGCCAAGATTTACCAGATCTGCAGTCAGGAAAATATCGATGTAATCGGCTGTAATACCCTTGGAATCATAAATACACATGACAGGGTGCGAATCGGCGCAGTTGGCGGTGATACTCCGGAAGAAACCTTCAAACCAGGCTCCGCAACGGTGATTTCCAATTCAGGGAACATGGTAAACACCATTTCAAGCTATCTTCTATTTTCAGGAATAGGCACCGCTTTCGGAATATCGACCGGCAAAGACAGGCTCATACTTTTTCCCTTAAAGAATTTTCTTGCTCTAGCAGAGAAGGATGAAAACACAAAGATTATTGTACTCTACATAGAACCCGGGGGTACATATGAGCATGAAGCCGTAGAGATGATGAAAAAAACCAATTTTTCAAAGCCGGTGGTCGTATATATAGCCGGTGATATTGCTGAGAAACATAATATTTCTCTTGGGCATGCAGGAGCGGTTGTAGAGGGCAAAAAAAGCTCTGCACAGGCCAAAAAAGAGGCTTTTGATGAGTATTTCGGAATTCCTGCTTTCCAGCCGGAAAAACGTTATCAAAAAACTCAAGATCTTGTCGAAGCCCTTTCGCGTGGAATCCGGGTTCAATTGCTTCATCATATTCCCAATGCAGTTACTCTTATTGTGCACAACCTGGGGATTAAAAAGGATATAGGAAGCACCAGGCCGCTTCGTTTAAATCCCTGGTTTGTGAATCTCGGTGAGCTCGGCAAACATCTTCCTGCAGAACTTTCACTTTCCCAGGGCGTTATTCCCGAACCCTATTCTGATCAGTTCAAGGAGAAGGCTCAGACCTTTTTAAAAGGCTTAATCAGACAGCCTATGCGAAACACCTCACATGCGAGCTCCAATGACGGAGTTACGCCGCGCATTTACGGCTACTCGCTGATTGATATCATGAAAACCCGCTCTTTTACTGCAGCCATGATCCTCTACTGGACAGGTGAGCTTCCCCGTGATGAGTTTGAAGAACGGCTGGCAGAAATGACATTAATAGCTTCTCTGACCAACGGTCCGGGAACAATTTCAGCCCAGGGAGCAAAGCTTTCAAGCTCGGCAGGCAACAGGCCGAACACCGCCATGATAGCTACCCTGGCCTCCATCGGGACAGTACACGGGGGAAACGGGGCACGGGCGGTTGAGTTCCTGCTTGACTGTTTCGGAAAAATTAATATCAAAGACCCTTATGAGGAGAATGATGTAATAAAAAAGGTCGCCGTAAAGGTTGCACAGGATTTTAAGAAGAAAAAAATTGCCGCCAGGGAGGCCGGACTGGAATATCAGCGAATACCATGTCTGGGCCATCCTGTTTTCCGCGACGAGCCAATAAATTACGATCCACGAGAGCAGTTAATATATAAATTCATCAAAGAGGCAGGGAAGACAAATATCTTTCTTGAATTTTATCATCACCTTGTTCAGGCACTTAAGGATAATGGCTGTACAAAAAAGGTCCTCGCCGTGAATCTTGACGCGGCCATAGCCTGCGTATGGTTAAGTATCTGCTGGAGACAAATCCACGAAAAACAGATGACCGTTGAACGAGCTGTAGACATTCCTTATATCGCCTTCGCCCTGGGAAGGGTCGCCGGGGGCGCCGGGGAGTTCCTGGACCACCAGGATTTCGGAACAGAGATGGATATGCGGATTCCGGTAAAGGAGTGCAAAGCACTCGGCAGACCCAGACAGCTACTGAATTCGTAATCAAAGCTGATGTATTAAGCTATCGTTTCAAAGCACGTTCAATTTCAGCTTGATTAAAGCCTATTATAATCTTTCCATGAATATTAATCACAGGAACACCCATTTGACCCGATTTGCGGAGCATCTCTTCTGCCTTACGTTGATCCTGGGCCACATTATATTCCGTAAACGGAATTCTGTGTTCTCGGAAATAAGACTTTGCCTTATTACAAAATCCGCAGCTAGGGGTCGAATAAATGGTAACAGCCATGGAATGTGCAAGGGATGTTAAAATTTGGATCGTTGTTCCAGAAAAGCATTTTCCAGCCTCTTCTGGATCCTATTGAGCTGGGACTCGTTTTCGATGCCAAAATCAATTAAAACCTTTGTATTAACCTCTTCAAAAGTAATGCGGTCCCGCTCCAGTTCGGTAATTGCATTTGCCAGGTATACGGAGAATACAACGTCTTTATACTTTTTATCGCACCCTAATGGTTGATGATACTGCCCGATGGCTTGGACCAGTTGTTCAGGAAAGTTCCACTTTTTAGCGATAAGTGCCCCGATTTCGGCATGATTCAAACCCACGGATACATTCTCCAACATGCCTGAGGGTATTCCTTTTTCCTTGCAGAATTTTTTTATACGGTCCAGCAGATCCGGGTGTAAGGAGGCAATGATTATCTGTCCG
>JAUVUV010000173.1 GCA_030604975.1 Candidatus Glassiibacteriota bacterium
CTGAAAACGACCTTCGCGAGGTGCGTTTTGCAGATCTCGACAATGACGGCCGCCGCGAGGTTATCATGGTTTTCGGCCCCAGGGAATTGCTCAATTTCGATGTCTATTACCGCGACGGCAGCGGAGACTGGAATCTGACGCCGATGATCAATGACAAGCACAACCCCCGCGAGTTTGTCAGCACCAGCCTGGATTCGATCCGCGATTCCGATGGGGACGGAATACCTGAGATCACAGTTTCCAGCCGCCTGTATGACGGCAATACGATGGTCAAGGAGCTCCACTGGACGCCCGGCGGCTACGAGGTTATCGACCTGAGAACGGTAATTGCCCGGGCTGAACCGGTCCCGAGAATGACGCAAAAGACCCCGGGCACACCAACCGGTCAGAGCGCACAGCCAATGCCAGAAAAGCAGGCTGTTGAAACAAAAACCGCAGTCAAAACCGAGCCGGAGACTAAACCCGAACCACCGCCAAAGCCGATTCCACCGGTAACACCCTCCACGGGCACCTGCCTGGTGAAAAAAGGTGATACTGTCTATGGTCTTGCCCGCGACCTGGGGATTTCTTCAGAGGAGTTGGAAAGGTTGAACGACAACCAGCTCGCCCGGCGCGGCCTTCGTATCGGACAGAAAATCATAGTTCCGGTGCCAACGAAAAAGATAGACAATGTTTCGGTGCGAATCGAGAAGGAGCGCTACCAGGTTAAGCGGGGCGATTCCCTGAGTTCTATCGCCAAGCGATACGGAACCAGCGTGCGTGCACTCAAGAGCTGGAACCACAATCTGCCGCCGGACGGCACGATTAAGGTGGGCCAGTTTCTTAACATACACCACGCGGTAATTGATATAAGATCGTGAGTCCTGAGCCTGTTCACGCTCAATATTCGGGAAAAGGATACGGCATATCCTCTTCGAATTCGCTCTCATCCAGCGTAACGGAAACCACCGGCTTTGTCAGCAGGATGACACGCCTGTAATTTCCGCTGAATACAGGATAGCCTCTAATCCGTACCTTCTGCTCAATCCCGTTCCAGTTAATCTCGCCTTTCAACTCGCGGAAATCTCCATACAAATCCACGGCTTCATAAACTTCCCGTTCCGGTTTCTCCCCTTGAGGGGGATGCCCCAGCCCTGGTGAGGAGAATCTTCTGTAGAGCTTGCCGTTGTCGTATATGGTCACTACTATCGGGGTAAGATACGAAAGCCTGAAAGCAAGGACCTCGTGGCTCACATTGGTGTAGATTTTTTTCAGAGTAAACAGGTCGTAGTCGGCTTCCTGCGCATCCTGCACGAACCATTGGTGCGGGCAAAGGAGCAGGGAGGCGAATTTGGAGCAATATTTTTCCAGCTTGCCCCCCAGCCTGGGGTCGCTCAGGTGGTGGTCCGGCATGGACCAGTAGATATGACCGATCTCGTGGGCGATCCGGAAAGATCGCCTTTCTTGCCTCAGCTTCCTGTTGACTTTAATCGTCCAGCCTTTTTTTGCGCGCAGAAGCGCGCTTTCTTCGAGATGCCCTGACCTGACCACTGTAGCGTTAAAATGTTTCAGTATCGGGCCAAGATCCACTGGCGGAGAACTGATACTGCAGGTTTTCAGAATGTTAAAGGTGATATCGCGTATCTTGGGAAAGCTCATCTCAAGCTGAACCTTTCAGCAGGAATTCTCAGCGGCCGGTTAAAGTGAGCAGCAAGCGCAAAACCAGAACAGCAAGCGTACAGAAAAAAAGGACCAGGAGCAGGATCAGGCATCCTGATGCAGCCCAGGGAAGGAGCGGAGCCGCATCCGGAGCGGCGATGCCAAAAACGGCGAGAAGCAGGTTCATCCCGAAAAGCACGAGCAGGATAACTCCCAGTCCGGAAGAGGCGGTAGAGATGTCCCGGCGGCTGAGTGTCATCCCACTGCCGATACTTAATACCAGGTATGCGGCAAGGTAGGTCCTTAATTTCATCCAATCCACGCTTTTATAAATTTTGGCAGCCATCGTGTTGAGAAAGCTGAAAAACTGCGCGAGACCACCGAGCAAATCTCCGGCAGGGACGATCGTTTTACCCCTCTCAATCATGTCGCTCCAGGACAGGGGCAGGCCTGCTACAAAGCGCAGGGAGAGGAAAATAATCACGCTTCCCAGGATCAGCGGACCGATACTGATAAAGAAGTTTCCCATCAGGTGGTAAGGGTTTCGTCCGCTGTAACTGTGACAGACATAACCTGCATTTTTTCGCATGCTGAATGAAAAGAGGCGCATATCCGTGATGCGGTGGCCGAAAAAGGGGCAGAAAATAGCATGGCCCAGCTCATGGATCATGGTGCCGGGCCAGGCGATCAGGTAAAGATAAGCCTTGAGGCCGAGAAGCCTCACGGCGCTTTTTTCAAGAAGACTCGAGCAGAGATGAATCAGCCAGCCGAACAGGAGAAGGGGAACCACAAGTATGACTGCCTGGCTTAAGGTGCTCTTGAGAGCCGCCAGAAATAACCTTTGTCCGCTCTCCCACATCGTTTAGCGCAATTTCATCCGGGCTGAAACAGTCTATCAATCACTCTTACGGAATCATCTACCCGGATCGCTTTAAATTTTGAGGTTCTGGAGGAATTCCTTTAAGCCTGCCTTAAGGTCTTTCTGGGCCAGCGCGAATTCAATGGTCGTCTTGATAAAAGACAATCTATCTCCCACAGTGTGCCACTTGCCTTTCAAAATGTGCGCGTAAACCACTTTCTCCTGGGCCATTGCAAAGATGGCGTCTGTGAGCAGAATCTCTTGGTGGGTCTTATCGATTTTTGTCTGGCGAAGGTAATCGAAAATATCCGAGGTAAAGATCATCCTCCCGCAGAGGGCCAGATTGCTGGGCGCCTGGTCCCGAGCAGGCTTTTCAATCACTTCCTGGACAATGAACTCCCCATTGATCGGCTTGCCCTTGATAATACCGTATTGCGAGACCTTATCCGGCGGCACCTTGGAAACACCAATAACAGTGCTGTTATATTTCTCGTAGATGCTGATCAGTTCTTTCAGCGCCGGATCCTTTCCCATTATCAGATCATCACCGAACAGCACGGCAAAAGGCTCTCCGGCAATATGATTGGCCGCTTTAAGCACTGCGTGTCCGGTGCCGAGAGATTCTTTCTGCTGAAGGTAATGTATGTCGGCAAGCTGCTCGATATTTTCCAGGGTGCGGAGAGCGGATTCCTGCCCCTTTTCCTTGAGAATCATGTTCAGTTCTATCGATTTGTCGAAATGCTCAACAATCGCTCTTTTGCCCCTGCCCGTGATCACCAGGATGTCCTCGATGCCGCTGTCGACTATTTCCTCGATGATATACTGGATGGCCGGTTTGTCCACGATCGGAATCATTTCTTTCGGCAGGGCTTTTGTGGCGGGCAGGAATCGTGTACCCAGTCCCGCTGCCGGTACCACAGCCTTACGAATTTTCATCGCGATCTCCTTGCTCATACAAAAAAATCTCATCGAATTTATAGATTGTCAAACTATATAATACGGTAAAACTATGGATAAACGCTAATAATTGCAAGTATTTAATAAACGGTAAACCGGTTGCGGGATCGGCTCAGGAATGGAAGCCGGGCATTCCCATTCAATTTTTATCTTTTCAACATCATGGCCGTTTCGTATCTTAAAAACTAATCAGCCGGCAAGCAGGCTAGTGGTTTAAGGTTCGGATTTCTTATTTGAATCGGATTATTCTTTTTATAAATATAGATTGATGTATTTATTAGATCACTGGAGGTACAGATGCAGCGGCTGTTTATTTGGATAATCCTGGGCCTCGTGTTTTTACCGGCTGGGGGTGTGAAAGCGGAAATCTATTCGGTCAAGCTTGTGGGAAGCGCGCAGCCGGGATGCTGGAGCCTGGAAGAGATTGTCGAAAAAGTGACCGCAGGCCTGAGCACCGACCGGGAAAAAGCACTGGCTTTGCACCGTTTCGGGATGGCACACCAGATCCACTACATCGGGCCATACGAGGGCGGCAGGGAAGTCAGCGACCCGCTTAAACTTATCGGCATCTACGGTTACGACCTCTGCGGCAACAACAGCACTACCATGTGTGCGCTCTATAATCTGGCCGGACTTAAGGCCAGGCGCAGGGGAGCCACCGGACACGTTGTGCCTGAGGTCTGGTTCGAGGGCAAGTGGAACTATATCGATACGGACATGTTCGGCTATGTCTTTCTTCCGGATGACAAGACCCTGGCCTCGGTGGATGAACTGGCAGCAAACCCGGACCTGTGGCTGAGAGACGGCAGAAGGCCTGACCCGTTTTTCCCCTGGGACCCGCCAAATGGGATGAGAGAGGCCTTTATCGCTATAAAAGGCTGGAAGGATTATCATCCATATTCGCTGGCCCATATCATGCGTCTGGGCCTTCGCACCGGTGAGTCCGTGACCTGCTACTACCGTCCAAGAGACCGGTTTTATCTCGACCCGCTTTCCTTCCCTGAACAAGTCAGTACGCAGTATCGCAGCTACTGGATCGAGGGCCCTGTGCGCCAGAACTCAATGGCCTGGACTGACACAGTGCCCGCATCCTATGGCAACGGGCTGTTTGTCTATGAGCCTGACCTCCGGTCGAATACATTCCGTGTCGAAAACCCTGAGATGGAGGGAGTACTGGTAAAGCAGGGAGATGAACTTCCTCCGCTTGCAGCAGCGACCAACCAAGAGAAGGCGATCCTGGTGCTGGAGGTTAACACTCCCTGGGTAATCGCGGGCCTTCAGAACGACCTGACCAATTTCGAGGACAACACCGAGGGCGCCGTGGTGAGCGGCTGGTTCTGGCGGATCGAAGAAGCTGATCAGAATCGAATCAGCCTGAGTGTTGACCGCGGCAGGAACTGGGTCGAGGTCTGGGAGAACAGGCACCGGGGCGCGGTGCCGTTCAGGGTTGATCTCACCAGATTTGTCCAGGGCCGCTATAACTACAAGGTGAAATTCGAGTGGATCGATAACGGCGGCTCAGGGCAAGTGGGGCTCGAGGGACTGAAACTGCAGACATGGATCGAGCTGTCGCCCATGGCCCTGCCGCGCCTGGAGACCGGCAAGAACGTTTTCACTCTTTCCACCAGCCCCCACCGCGCGGTACTGAACGAGTGCTATTGGCAGGCAGGGGAAAGCCTGCCCGGAGAGAGGATGCAAAACCTGGCCGTGGCCGAGAGCTCTCCCCGGCTCCAGCCTGTAGATAAAACAAAGCCGGGCGTGCTCATTTTTACTCCACCAGCGGAGGGCATTCTGGACGAACTGCGCCTGAGCGTGCTGGCCCAGCCTCTCCCCGGCGGAAAAACAGGAGATGTTTCGGTTGCACTTTCACTGTCGGAAAACAGCGGGGCAAGCTGGCGAGAGCTAGAGCGTTTCAGTCCGCATCCGGAGCATGATCTCAACGGGATGTGGTTCAACCATATCTACCGTGAAAGGAGCCTGGACGGTGCAAGAACCGCGCTGAAACTTGCTCTGACAGGCTGCGGCTTGAGCAAGGTCGCTGTTTCGGCTCTCGTGCGGACAAGCCCCAGAGTGCCGACCGCTCTTAATATTACTCACGTTTACCGGCCTCACGGCGGCGGTCGGCAGAATGTCA
>JAUVUV010000316.1 GCA_030604975.1 Candidatus Glassiibacteriota bacterium
CAAGTATTGAAGTGTTGCTATCTTAAATCCCCCCCCAACCCCCCCCCTCACTTTGCCAAAGGGGGGGAATTAAGGTATTGTCATTGGCGGATTTGAAATGGCTGTGGATTGCAAACAAAACCCTCCCCCTTTCTTAAAGGGGGACCGAGGGGGATTCATTATTTCCGGGTCATGACACCAGAATGAGAATTAAAGTAAGAATGCGAAGCCTTCTCTATGTAAAAACATATTTTTGTTATATTTATACAGTTTGAGAATAATTGTCAACATAAATTTAATACTGATTGCAAGCGCTGCGCAAGACGGCTGTACCGGAACTGGACTCTTGCGTTGCGGACAGCCCTGGAAACCGCCTGCGGGTCACCCACCAGGACTACCAGCCTTTGGCCGCGGGAAATCGCTGTATAAAGCAGGTTCCTCTGGAGCATCACGTAATGTTCGTTCAGCAGGGTAATAATCACGGCCGGGTATTCGCTGCCCTGGCTTTTATGCACGGTTACAGCATAAGCCACAGTAACATCATCCAGTTCCAGGGCATCGTATTCCACAATACGGCCGTCGTAGTCGATCTTTACTGTCTGGGAATCTTCCTCACAGCCTGCGATCCGCCCCACATCGCCGTTATAGACATCCTTTTCGTAATCGTTGCGAATCTGCATTACCCGGTCGCCGACCCGGAATCCCTCCCTGCCGAAATTAATTTTTCGTCCATCTGGGTTCAGCGCTTCCTGAAGAGCTGCATTAAGTTCCCTTGTGCCGCAGATTCCACGGTTCATCGGGGTGATCACCTGCAACTCGGTGCCAGGGTCGATTCCGAATCGGGCCTCGAGGCGTTCAGCAGCCATGCGGACTGTCATCTCCCGCGCCTTCAGCGGGTCCGGCTGATTGACAAAGAAATAGTCTTCTCTCCCTTCAGACAGTTCGATCTCCAATCTCCGTGCGTTTTGATCGCCTGCTTTCGCTGCCAGAGGCATCTTGCCCTCGCGTACCCGGTGTGCGTTGCGGATAATCGAACTCAGGGCAGCTTGGCGGAAGACCTGCCGGAGCCTGTAAACCGGCAGTGTGCGGCTCGCGATCAAATCCGCAAGCACTTTGCCCGGCCCGATCGAGGGAAGCTGGTTCACGTCACCGACCAGCACCAGCATTGCTCCTGCGGGAAGGGCGTCAACCAGGCTGGCGAATAGAAGAAGATTCACCATTGAGACCTCGTCGATAACGAAAACATCTCCCTTGAGTGGTCTGTTGGCATCATGAATGAACCTGCCCTCGTTGAAACTCCAGCCAAGCAGCCGGTGAATGGTGAAGGCCGGGGTTCCGGTTGCCTCGGACATCCTCTTTGCCGCCCTTCCTGTGGGTGCAGCAAGAATTACGGTCAGATTTTCGCCTTCGAAGATCGAAACCAGGGCGGCGATCAGGGTGGTTTTACCCGTTCCCGGCCCCCCGGTTATCACCGCGGTTCCTCTGTTCAGAGCTCCTAAAATCGCTTCTTTTTGCTCCTTGGAAAGACTTAGCGACGATTTCCGCTCGAAATCCGCCATGGCTTTACAGCGGCTTTCGCTGAAATCCAGAACCGCGCCCGGCTCAGAGGTTCTCTCGCGCATTAACCGGCTCAGTTTCTCTGCTGCAGTCATTTCCGCCCAGAAACAATTTATCGGATAGAGGTATTCCCTGCCATCGGATTGGTCTTTTTCCAGGATCAGTTTGCCCAAACTCGCCATCTCGGCCAACTTGGGTTCGAGAGTTTCTGTGGGTAGTTCGAGTAGCTTGCTGGCCTGTTCCAGAAAACGTTCGCTGGGCAAGCAGGTATGGCCCATTTCCTGAGCCAGTTCTCCGGTGTGAATCAAGCCGCTTTCGATTCTCAGAGGGCTGTCCGCGGCAAAACCGATCTTTTTTGCAATACGGTCTGCTGTGGCAAACCCGATACCACGCACCTCCTCGAACAACCGGTAAGGGTTCTGCGAGACAGCCTCCACTCCCCTGTCGCGGTAGCGGCGGTAGATACGCACCGCAACCGATCCGCTGATTCCGTAGCTCTGAAGGAAAATCATCAACCTGCGGATACCGCGCTGCTCCTCCCAGGCCTCCTTGATCTGGGCGATTTTCTTGGGGCCCAAACCCGGAACCTCTTTCAACCTGTCTGGTTCGTGCTCGATAAGCTCAAGTGTTTCGCAGCCGAACAGGCCGACTATCCTTTCGGCGGTTTTCGGTCCGATCCCTTTGATCAGGCCTGAACCGAGGTAGCGCTCGATGCCTGTTTCGGTTTCCGGGTAGATGAACTGGAAGCTTTCCACGCTGAACTGTGTGCCGAAACGCGGGTGCTGTTTCCAGTTTCCTGTAAGACGTAAGTTCTCGCCCTGGTGAACCCCGGACAGATACCCGACAATCGTGATACGCTTCTCTGTACCGGAGGTAATGAACCTGGCAACAGTGTAATCATTCTCAGCATTGTGGTAGCTGATATGCTCCAGATATCCGGCTATTGTTTCCGCCATTTGTCTGCTTAGAGTATCAGGGTGATTGAGTGTTTCTTTAATTTTATCAATGTATTAAGAATTATTATAAAATATCATCCCCTTCCATGTAAGCAATAAAAGAAAGCATTAAAATGGAAACAGAGAGTTCCTATCCGGGGGTGCAGGGAAAGCCTTCGATCCGGGAACCGTATGAGTAGCTTTTATTTAATGGGATTTTCCTCAGTAAGAGGCAGGTAAGTAGCGGGTCGGCGGTTTACAAAGCGCCCTTCATAGTTTTCCGGTGAAGTGTCGATCTCGTAGTAAACAATCTCCCCGGGGTTGCCGGTTGCCTTGATCTCTCCCCGCCGGGTGATCAGCAGGCTTTGATAAGGATGGCAGAAAACCAGCGGGAATCCGTTCTCATAGGCGCGGGTGCGCAAAAGGATCGTATTCCAGCCGTCTGTATCCGTATAGCTGCCGAATGATGGGACAAAAAGCACCTGCGCTCCCTTGAGTGCCAAAATTCTTGCCGGTTCAGGGAGCTGGCGGTCATAACAGATCAGGATACCCGCTTTGCCGAATGGCGTGTCAAAAACAGGGTAATCCTCTCCCGGACAGTAGAAATCAGGGTTGACCTGGTAACCTTGCGCGAAGTGAGTCTTGCTGTAACGGCCGATTATTTCACCCTCATGATCGATCAGCACTGCTGAATTGAAAAGACTGCGCTTGCGCAGCTCAAGAAAACCCAGCACAAAGAAAATATCCAGTTTGTCTGCCAGGTCGCAGGCTTTGCTGATATAGGGCCCGTCAAGCGGTTCACCGAGCTTGAAAAATTCTTTCTTCAGCTCTGCTTTTCTTTCAGGATCTTTCTCTTTGTTGACCTCATTGATAACATAACCCTCAAGAGCGCCTTCAAGTGTCACCACCACGTCCGCTCCACCCTCCACAGCCGCCTTTCTGACCATCCTTTCTATGCGCTCCCAATTGGTTTGCTTGTCCCATTTCTCTGTTAAAACCGCGGCGCTGGCGATCCTCACTTTTGTGATTGTCTGCGGCTGTGCCTTGTACTTGCCCAGCTTGACACTCTGGCCCGAAACCTGGTTCGCAGGGCAAACCAGGATAGCAAGCATGACAAATTTAATGAAAGCTCGATGTTGCATCGGTTTCCTATTTTGGGCCGAGATTCGCGCCAGGTGGGTTGTCTACTTATCTTCTCCCTCAGCTCTGCCAGTTTCCTGAGAGTCTCCTTCCGAGGAGGATTTTTCAGCTTCCGGTTGCTGTTCCCCTTGCGCCTGGACTCTTTTTTGTTCAGCGGGTTGCGCTGGAGCGCTCCTGGTCGTTCCCTCTTTCTGGTTAGCCACTTTCTTGCTGGTCTTGCGCAGACGGATAACCAGTTTGGTGAGCAGGTTTCGCATTCCAGGGGTAAGGGTTC
>JAUVUV010000026.1 GCA_030604975.1 Candidatus Glassiibacteriota bacterium
CCTCGATAGATATCGCAGTCTCCGGCCAGGGCGCACACCCCATAGCTGCTGTCGGGGCGACCTCACTGGATTTCGGTGAGGTGGAGGAAGGGGACAGCGCGCAAAAGTCTCTCACCGTGCGCAATACCGGGCCGGTCAGCCTGCTGGTTTCGAACTTCCAGTTCAGTTCGAGCCACTTCTATTCAGCATTGGATTCAATCGAGGTTTCGACCGGGGATTCCGCAAGCCTCACGATCACTTTCGCCCCATTGGCAGGAGGTGCGATAAGCGGCAGCCTCGAATTTGATACGGACGACCCGGCCAATCCCCGGTTCACGGTTGCATTGAGCGGCACCGGGCTGGGAGGCGCCCCGGCGAAAGACTGCGACTTTACCGGGGACGGCAAGTCAGATTTCACCGATGTCATTGCTTTCATGCTCATTGCGCTCAGCGCTCCGGACGACCCCAGGCTGGACTGGAATGGGGACGGCAAGTACACTATCGCCGATGTCCTGGGCCTGCTGCTGGATATAAAGGGCGGAAAATGCAGTTCTACCGCTCTTTCTGCTGGGTCTGCCAGGACTGACAGTGAATTCAGAGCCGGCCTGAGTGCGGATGAGATTGCCTATGTGGAACAGATGATCAGCCGGATGAACCTCGATCAGGACCTCGAGCTGGAACTTCGGCTGGCGCTTTACGGCTCAGGCGGCGGCTCGCCAGGACTGCCCAAAGCCTATTCGCTTACACAGAACCGCCCGAACCCGTTCAACCCGGCAACTGCAATTTCCTATAGCGTGCCGGATCAAGTCGCAGCAGCTCACGTGGCAATCCGGGTGTACGATATCCGGGGCAGGCTTGTCAGGGTGCTGGTGAACGCGGTTAAGAGTGCGGGCCGCTACACTGTTTTCTGGGACGGCACTGATCAGTCCGGCCGCAAGGTTGCAAGCGGTGTCTATATCTGCCGCATGAAAGCGGACGGCTCGGTGTTTACGCGCAAGATGGTGCTGCTCAAATAGGCTGCCATCCGCAAGCTCACACAGCCAATACAGGATTTTAATCGAGAGGAATTCCTCGAAGCTTTGCTTCAGGATATCCCGCCCCGGGGAATCAATATGCAGTCCCCCTTAAAAAAGGGGGAGACAGGGGGTTGTCTCGAATCGATCAAAGTCATCATTGTGATAATCCGCGGCTTGCCGCGGGAGATAAAAATGTTTTTCTTTTAGAGGGCGCAGGCATGATCGGCGAGGATGTGGAGGCCACGGTGGACAGCCGCCATCCCACGGATTTGGGGTTCTGGCGCATGGCCCAGGCGTTCAGGCCGGTGCTGCGTGTGCTGCTGAGGCCGTGAGAGGCCAATTTGCTTGGAAATAATTTGAAAACGCAATTTTCCCAAAATGTACTTATGCTATATAATTTAACGGATTAATTATAAAGCTGGATGAAAAATACACTTATCAAGGAACACTCTCATGATCACAGCACAGCTTTCCACCAGCTACCGCTACAGGCACTGTATGCCCGGCCTGGACAAGGCGTTCGATTACCTCGCCAAGGTGGCGGATGACCCGCCCGAAGACGGCCGCTACGAGATCGACGGCTCGCGCGTGTTCGCGATTGTAGCCAGCTACGAGACAGCACCGCGCGTAGAGAAAATCCTCGAGGGCCACTACAATTACCTCGATATCCAGTATATTGCGCGAGGCGGCCCTGAGGCTATATATTATACACCTGCCGAGACCGCCCCGATCACCGAGGACTACGACCCGGCAGCGGACCTTGTCAAGTATGATCCGGACTGCGCAGACTCCATGGTGGTGCTCAAAGAGGGTGATTTTGCGATTTTCCTGCCTGAGGATGCGCACATGCCCGGAGCAGCGTTCAAAGAGCCGGCAAAGGTGAAAAAGATCGTGGTCAAGGTGCAGCTCGCACCTCGGAAAGCATGAACTGGCCTGGAAGGATTTTTGGTATTTTTTGGTTGCAAAAAGTACGATCAGGAAATCAGAAAAAATAAGAATGGAGAAATACTATGGAGAACATAAACCACGGCGCCATCGACCCGGAAGACTCTGGCAGGGAACTCGCCTTTGTCACCGTGATGGGCCGTGACCAGAAAGGCATTGTGGCCAAGGTCAGCACTGTTTTGTACAAGCATAAGATCAATATCGAGGATATCTCCCAGAAAGTGATGCGAGGTAATTTCGTGATGATCATGATGGTCGATTTCAAGGACAGCCCCTCGGACCTGGAGGATGTCAAGACCGACCTGGCCAAAGTCGGCGAAGAGATGAGCCTTCAAATCCAGATCCAGCACGAAGCATTATTCAAAGCCATGCACCGGATATAAAAAATGACATTAACCGTACAGGAAATTTTCGAAACCGTGCGGATGACCCTTCACCAGAATTTCAACATCCGCACCACAACCCTGGGGATCAACCTCAAGGATTGCATACACAGCGACTTTTCGAAGTTTTGCGACCAGGTATACCAGCGCATCCGGCCGGCTGCGGACAGGCTTGTGCGCGAGGCGGGCAAGCTTGAGATTCTCTACGGTGTGCCGATAATTAATAAAAGGATCTCGGTAACCCCGGTGAGCCTGATCATGGAAACCCACGCCGAACCGGCAAAATTTCTCGAGATGGCAAAGACATTGGAACGCGCTGCCGGGGATGCCGGGATAGATTTTATCGGGGGGTTCGGCGCGCTGGTGCAGAAAGGGATGACCCGCAGCGATAGGGCGCTGATCGAATCGTTGCCTGAGGTGCTGAGCCGGACCAAACGGGTCTGCGGCTTTCTCAACCTGGGCAGCACGGTTGCAGGCTTGAACCTGGATGCAGTAATCGCCCTGGGGCCGATCCTGAAAGAGGTTGCGCAGAAAAGCGGCAACGGCATCGGCTGCGCCAAGTTCGGCGCCTTTGTCAATGCGCCGGAGGACAACCCGTTCATGGCAGGGGCTTTCCATGGGGTAGGGGAGCCTGATTTCTCGGTCAATATCGGGGTGAGCGGTCCCGGTGTGGTCAGGGATGTGGTGGCAGCCAACACAGACTGCGACCTGACAGAGTTGAGCGAGATAATCAAGCGCACGGTTTTCAAGATCACCCGGGCCGGGGAGCTGATCGGCAGGGATCTTGCGCGCAGGCTCGAGGTCCCGTTCGGTATCGTGGATATCTCGCTTGCCTCAACCACGGTTGCCGGCGACTCAGTGGCTGCGGTGCTCGAGGCAATGGGAATCGAGATGGTCGGGGCGCACGGCTCCACTCTGGCCCTTGCTCTGCTGATGGATGCAGTCAAGAAGGGTGGGGCAATGGCAAGCGCCAACGTGGGCGGCCTGAGCGGCACTTTTATTCCGGTGAGCGAGGATGACCGGATGACCGCGGCGGCCCTGGAGGGCGCCCTGAGTATGGATAAGCTGGAGGCCCTGACCTCGGTCTGCTCTGTCGGAATGGACATGTTCGCCGTGCCTGGGGACACTCCCCCTGAAAAGGTGAGCGCGATAATCGCCGATGAACTTTCTATCGGGGTGATCAACAACAAGACCACTGCAGTGCGGATTATTATCATCCCGGGAGCGAAATCGGGCGATGTTGTGGACTACGGGGGACTTCTTGGCAAGGTGCCGGTAATGGCGGTCAACAAGTACTCCTCTGCAGATTTTATCAAGCGCGGCGGCCGCATGCCGAGCCCGGTGACCAGCATGCGTAATTAAGCCGTAAGGAAATCCGTCCGCAACACTGTAACATCTCGGCAGTCCGGCTGTTGGATTGTTGATTTTTAGCAGGCCTCTGAGAGTAATCCAACGCGGGATGATAATTTTAAATATAAATCGAACCTGAACCGGAATCAGCAAAGATGATGTTAGTCCGTGCGGGCATATCTCTGCTCTTTTTTTGCCTTCTGTCTGTGCAGGCCCTGTTTTCAGAGCAGGAGTATCCGGGTGAGCCTGAGAATTTTATGGTCCCGGATAGCCTGGAGATAGAACAGGCACCGGTTTACAAGACCGCCTGGGCGACCCGAGTCAGTGATTCCCCCCTGGTCGACGGCTATCCTGATGATTCCTGCTGGACCCGGGCCCTGCCGATCAGTGATTTCACCCAGAGCAGGCCGGATGAAGGAGAGGACCCGACAGAGGATACAGAGGTCAGGATCGTTTACGATGACGAGTCGATATATTTCCTCTTCATCTGCTACGACAGGGAACCGGATAAGATAGAGGCCAGGCTCACTCCCAGGGACCGGATTTTCAGTTCGGATAACGTGCGGATCTATATTGACTCCTACTACGACAGGCGCACGGCTTTCCAGTTCGCGGTCAATGCAGTGAATGTGCAGGAGGATGTGCTCTGGAGCGATGATACCCGGCGCGATGAGAGCTGGAATGCAGTATGGTATTCGCAAGTGAGACAGCTGGATTACGGTTGGGTGGCCGAGATAGAAATACCTTTCTCGTGTTTGCGTTTCGGCGGAGGACTGCAATTCAGAACCTGGGGACTCAATCTCACGCGATATATCCAGCGGAGGAAGGAATACGTGCAGTGGCGCATGATCCCGGAAAGCGAGCACGGGTTTTTCGTCTCGCGTTTCGGCATGCTCGGCGGGCTTGGGGGGATAAAGACCCCGTACCGGCTGGAGTTTCTTCCCTACAGTACGGTCCAAATGCAGGATAACCAGGTGTTGCAGAATGATTGGACCCGCAACCTCGGGCTCGATCTGAAATATGGCCCCACTCCGGGGGTAACCCTGGATCTGGCCCTTAACCCGGAATTCGGTACTGTTGAAACAGATGAGGAAAAGCTTAACCTTTCGCCTTTTCCCACTTACTATCCGGAAAAAAGACCCTTCTTCCTTGAATTCCAGGATGTTTTCAGGACTGATATCCGCCTGGTGCATACCCGCCGGATAGGCAAACCGTTGCGCAATGTGGTTAATCCCACCACAACTATCATGACCGGAGGCAGGCTGGTCGGAAAGACCGAATACGGCCTGAGATACGGGTTGATCGGGGCTGTGGCGGATGAGGAAAACTATTACTATCTGGATGAGGACGGCGATAACGAGTTTGATTCCGGGGATGAAGAGCCGTTCCGCAACCGGGAAGATATCCCACTCGAGCTCAGGGACAAAGCAACAGAGAGATTTCTCGAACCGCGCACCAATTACTTTGTCGGGCGCCTGCTCAAGGAATTTGAAGACGGCTCCAGTCTCGGCCTGATCGGCACCGGTGTAAACAGGGATACCCGCCACCCGGATTTCGACCATAATCGCTCCGCCTACACAGGCGGCTTCGACTGGGATTTCCGGGTCAATCATACCTGGATGTTCGCTGGCCAGCTGGCCGGTTCCACAGTTGAGGATGATGAGGGAGCTAAGCAGGAAGGCTACGGGCTGGAGGTGAAACTGCGTAAGTTCACCGGCGAACATTTCACCTATGGCCTCCAGTACAACAGCTATTCGGACGATTTTGATATCAATGACCTGGGATGGGTTTACGGTAACGACTACGGTACCCACAGGCTGAACAGCTCTCTCCAGTACAGGAGCCGGCCCCTCAAGAACGGAATCCGCTCCTACAATATCAATTGGCTGCTGGAGCGCAAATGGACCGGCAGCGGCCTCGATGAACTGATGGGGAAAACTTTCGGCAACCGCTACAACCTGAATTTCGGCCCGTACACCGGCGACAAGCTGGGTTCGGCACACGGGATGATGAACGGCTGGCTTCAGTTCATGAACTACTGGCGTGTGCATTTCGGCTTGTGGCGCAGCATCGACAACTCGCTGGATCCTTACCGGGCAGCGGAAGATCACGATTTCATTTTCAAGTATCCCAAGGGTTTCTCTTACTGGTGCGGTTTTTCCAATGATTACAGCTCAATGCTCAATGTCAGTGTCAACCAGAGTATCGGCAGTTACCGGGACGGAGAGCGCTGGAGCGGAAGTATCCGCTTGCGCCTTCGGCCCAGCACAAATCTGGAATTTCAGTTCGAACCCAGGATGGACAGGCACTCGAAATTCTCCGATTTCAGCGAGATTGTCGAGCTCGGGGGGGATGCGCCGGACAAAGTGCTCACCATGCGCGATACCCGGTTCGAAAGCTATGTTTTCCGCACCAGCTACACCATGAGCAACAAGCTCGATTTCCGTCTTTTCGCCCAGTACACCGATTTCCATTCAAACCGCTACCAGCCGCTGGTGGGCCAACAGTGGGAGATCGACTCGCCCCTGGATGCCAGGTCTACTCTGGGCCTTCATTTTGTCACCCGCTTCGAGTACCGCCCGGGGAGCTATTTCTACCTGGTTTATCGCGAAAACCGCTATGACGAGGCTGACGGCGGATTCAGCCGGCCTGACCGCCAGATTATCGGCAAGTTCACCTACTGGCTGAAAAAGGGGTGAGAAAGCAAGCCTTCCGCCTTTATTGAACCATCCTGCCCCCCAACAAAATCATAGCCTGATCTCTGCTTTTTGCTTATCTTTAACCTCTCAAGAGCCTGGAATATCATGTTTTGTACGGGCACGGCGCGCCGTGCCCCTGTGGTTCAGATAACCTTATTTGACTCGCGTGGATTGGTGAATGCCCTGGTGTAAAATAAACAGCAAGCTGCGCACTTCAGACACTGAAGAGCTTGAAACAGCCGATTTCCACTACGAGCTGCCAGCCGAGCTTATCGCCCAGTTTCCAGCGGAAAGGCGGGATGCAAGCCGCCTGATGGTGCTCCACCGCGAAAACGGCTTGATCGAGCACAGGCGGTTCTCCGATCTGCCGGAGTATATCGCCGCCGGCGACATCCTGGTGCTGAACAACACTCGTGTGTTCCCGGCCCGGCTTACAGGTAAACTGTCCAGCGGGAACGATTTTGAAGTTCTTCTGCTGAGAGCTCTCGAGGACGGCCACTGGCTTACCCTGGTAAGCCCCGCGCGCAGGCTCAAGCCCGGCAGGTCTTTTAAGGTTGGAAACGGTAATCTGAAAGTCTATGTAAAAAATTTCGGCGGGGCTCCCGGCGAGCGAATTATAAGTCTCGAGGCTAGCCACGGCGGTGAGGTAGCCGGACTTATCGAGCGCTACGGCCACACGCCGCTGCCTCCGTATATCAACAGGCCGGACACCGAATCGGACCGGGAACGCTACCAGACAGTTTATGCCAGAGCAGTTGGTGCGGTGGCAGCGCCAACAGCCGGGCTCCATTTTACCCATCCCTTGCTTAAGTCTATAAAAGAAGCCGGGGCGGACCTGGCCGAAATAATCCTTCACGTGGGACCGGGCACTTTCCGCCCGGTCGTGGCGGAAAAGGTCGCCGACCACAAGATGGAAGCCGAGTACTTCGAAATCGAACAACGAATCCTGGAGCGAATCAAAGCTGCAAGAGAGGCGGGCGGCAGGGCGATACTAGTTGGAACCACCACAGTGCGGGCACTGGAAAGTGTGGCCTCCATATCTGCCGCTACTGAATCGGGTTCAGGGGAGAAACTCTCTGGCTGGACAGAACTTTTTATCCGTCCCGGCTTCGAGTTCACCATGGTGGATTCCCTTGTCACCAATTTCCACCTTCCCCGCTCGACACTGCTGATGCTTGTATCTGCTTTCGCCGGCAAGGAGCTTATCGAGGCGGCGTACAGGGAGGCGATTGATCAGAGATACCGGTTCTACAGTTACGGGGATGCAATGCTGATTCTTTGAGATTGAATGATTAATCAAACGATGAATATTCACGCAGGGGCGAGACATGTCTCGCCCGAGTAAAATAGGATTAAGGCCTGCATTGAAAGAAAGATTAAGTAAGAAAAATAATTTAAGTGAGCTAAACGAATTCGGCTTTTCGGTTGAGAAAACCGACAGCCAGGCGCGGGCAGGGTTTATCGAGACCGCCCACGGAACGATCCGCACGCCGGTATTCATGCCTGTGGGCACCCAGGCCACAGTGAAAACCCTCTCCCCGGAAGAACTGGATCAAATCGGCGTGGAGGTTGTGCTCGCCAATACCTATCATCTGTACCTTCGCCCGGGCCACGAGTTGATCCGCCAGGCCGGGGGATTGCAGAAATTCATGGGCTGGCACAGGCCTGTGCTCACCGACAGCGGCGGCTACCAGGTGTTCAGCCTGCTGGATCTGAACCAGATCAAGGAGGAGGGGGTCACGTTCAAGAGCCACCTCGACGGCTCGTGTCATCTTTTCACCCCTGAGCGGGTGATCGAGATCCAGTCCGCCCTGGGAGCGGATATAATCATGGCCTTTGACGAGTGCGTGCCCTATCCGGCGGAGGAGGACTACGTGCGCCTGGCCTGCGAGCGTACCGTCCGCTGGGCCGAAAGATGCCGCACCAGCTGGAAAAGTTTATCTCAGGATCAGGCCCATCCCTGGCCCCAGGCCCTGTTCGGCGTTGTCCAGGGAGGCATGTACAAGCACCTGAGGCAGTGGTCTGCGAAACGCACTGTGGAGCTTGATTTCCCGGGCTACTCAATCGGGGGCTTGAGCGTGGGTGAGCCCAAGGCTCTGATGTACGAAATGCTTGATCACGCTATTGAATACCTGCCACCCGAGCGGCCGCGCTACCTGATGGGAGTCGGCCACCCGGAAGACATGGTCGAAGCCGTTCGCCGGGGAGTGGACATGTTCGACTGTGTCGTGCCCACCCGCTACGGCCGCAACGGTACTGTATTCACCTCCCGCGGCCGGCTGGTTGTGAAAAATGCACCTTTCGCCGATGATTTTCAGCCCCTGGACGAAGAGTGCGACTGCTACGCCTGCCGGAACTTTTCCCGCGCCTATATCCGCCACCTGATCCACAGCGGGGAGATTCTGGGAATCAAGCTTACAAGCTACCACAACGTTTATTTCATGGTCAGACTGGTTCAGAGCATGCGCCAGGCCATTGTTGAAGGGAAATTTGACCGGTGGGCCGATAAGTTTTATAATAGATACGACTCTGGGGGCGAGATATCGTGAAATCCTCGTTCAGTCAAGACGAGCCGGGCAGACGCCAATGACTGCTACGGCAGGCTGCAGTTACGGCGGGCAACGGCCCTGAAAGATAAATAGAATTTATTTGGCTGAAATTTATCACAACTTTTCAACAAGGAGTCTATTTCAATGGGCGTAGCGAATTTGCTTGTCGCAGGCAGCAAACAGGGCCAGCAGGGTGGAGGCCTGGACCCGACTTTCTTTTTCATGATTATCGCCACTTTTGCTATTCTCTATTTTCTGCTTATCCGGCCTCAGCAGAAACAACAGCGCCAGACGCAGGAAATGCTGAAGCATTTGAGGAAGGGTGATGAAGTGGTCACTAGCGGTGGAATCTATGGCAAGATAATGGATATCGACGAACATGTTGTTGAGCTTAAAGTGGCTGAGGGTACCAAGATCAAAGTCGAGCGGGGCCGGATCGGCCGCATAGTTACACATGCCAGCTGAAAAAGGATCTTTATGGCCGTTCTGCAGATAAGACATATGGGCAATCCAGTCCTGAGGAAAAAAGCAAAGCCTGTGAGCGAGCTCACCGGGGAAATAGACAAACTGATTGAGGATATGACCGAGACAATGTATATCAACCAGGGACTCGGTCTGTCTGCCACTCAGGTGGGTGTATTGAAACGGATTATTGTGTACGACAATGTTGAAGCAGGCTACGGCATGGACCCACAGGCGCTGATGAATCCCGAAATTGTCGCTGCCGAAGGCATCGTGAAAGACGAGGAAGGGTGCCTGTCGATCCCCGAGATCAAGGATATCGTCGAACGCAGCGAAAAGATCACTCTGACCGGGATCGACCGCAGCGGGAAGGATGTAAAAATCGAGATCGAGGGCTTGCTGGCGCGGATTATCCAGCATGAGATCGACCACCTGGACGGGATTCTTTTTGTTGACAGGCTCGGGGCGGTAAAAAAGAACCTCGCCCTTTCCCGGTGGAAAAAGGTGAAGAAGGAGTTGGAGGCGGAGAAATCCGCATGAGAGTTCTGTTCTGGGGAAGTCCTGAGTTTGCGGTAGCGCCCCTGGAGGCAGTTTTCAATTCAGGCCACCAGGTGGTGGGAGTAGTCTGCCAGCCGGACAGACCCCGGGGCAGGGGCAGGAAACTCGCCTCGCCGGAAGTCAAGCGTTTTGCCGGGTCGAAAGGCCTGAAAGTCATCCAACCGGATGTTCCTAAGGGGGAGGAGTTCCTGTCGGCGATAAGCTCGCTCGATCCAGAAATCTCCGTGGTTGTGGCCTACGGGCATATCTTGAGGCCCGAGGTGCTCGAAATTCCGCGCCTCGGGTCGATAAATTTGCATGCTTCTCTTCTGCCTGCATACCGGGGCGCAGCGCCGATCCAGCGGGCTATTGCAGCAGGTGAAACCACCACCGGCCTGACTGTTATCCAGATGGACGAGGGTATGGATACCGGTCCCATTCTTCTCAGGCGCGAGATGGGAATCGCCCCGGAGGAGACCACTGGCGAGCTTGCCCGGCGCATGAGCGATCTTGGAGGAGGGCTTATTGTGGAGGTGCTCGGCCGGATGGAAGCAGGCGGGATAGAGCCTGTGCTCCAGCCGGGGGAGGGGGTAAGCTACGCTCCCAAGATCGAGCGCGAGGAGGCGCGTATCGACTGGGCACTCCCCGCATTGAAAATTTTTTGCATCATCCGGGCTTTCGACCCGGCCCCGGGCGCTTTCTGCTTTCGCAGCGGTAAAGTTCTCAAGCTTTTCAGGGCCCGGCCGGGTGGGGAGCAAGCGCACGGCAGGCCCGGGGAGGTGATAGGCACGGGAAGCCAGGGGATAGCGATTTGCTGCGGTGACAGGCATACTGTACTGGTCAGGGAGGTCCAGGCAGAGGGAAAGAGACGAATGACTGCTGCTGAGTACTTTCGTGGCGCAACTCTCCAGCCCGGCGAAGTCCTGAATTGATTGCAGGAGCACCGGCGGCGAATTTGATGATGGACAAGCATGTTGATTTGTTACAATTTAGAATTCATGCGGTTACAGACAGGCAACTTCTCGAAAGTCCTGATTTTTTCGATAAAGCACGGGTGATCAGCACAACAGGCCTGGCCGCGATAAACCTCCGGGCGCATGGTCTGGAGGGTCGGCGGATATACGACTTCGCAAATGCCTTGCGCGAGGTTACTGCTCAAGAGGGCGTGCCTCTGGTTGTCAACGACCGGCTGGATGTGGCCCTGGCCGTGGCAGCCGACGCAGTCCACCTGGGCCGCCGTTCGATTCCGCTCCAAGCGTCCGCGGTGCTATGCCGGGCGAGAAAAATTCCTTTCGGCTATTCCTGCCACAGCCTGGAGGAAGCCAAAGAAGCGCAAAAACTGGGCGCTGCGTACGTTTATCTCGGTACGATTTTTCCCTCGGCGAGCAAGCCCGGGCTTGCTCCCGCAGGGCCAGCACTGCTGGAACGCGTATGCCGGGAGATTGAGCTTCCCATTTTTGGTATCGGTGGAATAAGTCCCGCCAATGCGGCGAAAGTCGCCAGGGTGGGAGCTTACGGAGCGGCTGCGATTTCGGCTCTCTGGAACGCCGGGAATATCGGGCAGGCTCTTGAGCGGATAAACGCCTGTTTCGAAAATTCAGCCCCCGGCAGCCCCCCCGGGGATTGACTTTAACTCTGGCTGAATTCGAGACTTTTGTTCCAGGGGAAGATTAATGATCACTATTACGGTTAATGGCGAGAAAAGGAAGGTCCAAAAGGACGCCACGGCCTCCGATCTGCTGTCCGAACTGGGGATCACACCGGGCGGAAGGGTGGCGGTGGAGCGCAACCGCGAGATAGTTAAACGCGAAACCTGGGATTCCACAATAATCCATGCAAACGACGTTTTCGAAATTATCGAGTTCGTGGGCGGAGGTTTCTGAAAGTTCCTCCGGTCTTGCTTGCAAATAAGGTTGATTTTAAATATTTCAAGGGAAG
>JAUVUV010000431.1 GCA_030604975.1 Candidatus Glassiibacteriota bacterium
ATTTCCCTATGGGTTAAAATATATGTAAAAATCTTTAAGGATACAGCGCAGCGTGTGCCATTGATCACTTTTCTCGCAATTTAACAGGATGAAAATGCATGCACAAGCAGGGCATAATGATTCAATCAGGCAGTTATACGCCTCAGCAGGGGCCTGATCTTTTCTTTTTGAATGCCGTAGGCGATTAGCGCACACAGCGCCACTGCGCAGACAGTTTCAAGCCATTCAGGAAAGGCTTCCGTGGCTTTTCCCATTGTAGCTGCAGGATTAAGAGAAAGTGCGGCGTAGAGGAAATCCAAGGCCAGGCAGCAGGCCAGGGCGGACAGGACTATGCCGGTCAGATAAATCACAAGGGACCGAAAGCCCAGCATGCGGTAGATTACTGTCATCGAGGCCATGTTGGTGGCCGGCCCTACGAGCAGCAGCAGAAGGGCCAGTCCCGGGCTCAGCCCCTTGGCGATCAGGGCGGCGGCAAGCGGTGTGCTGGATGTGGCGCAAATATAAAGGGGTACGCCTATTGCAATTACCATCGCTGCTGAGGTCCAATTTCCGCCGGGAATGCTTGCAAACAGGTCCTGAGGAACAAGGTAAGAGACCACCCCGGCCATGATCAGGCCCCAGAACAGGTACCAGGCCAGGTCAGCCATTAGCACGAAATAGCTATAGTGGATACCCTCCTTGAGCCTGCGGTTGATTGGCTTATTCTCATGTTCAGACGGGCCGGCATTCTCAAGCCGGGGTTCAGCAACTTTCTCAGGATTGAATACCAGTTCCGCAGCCCCGGTTACCACGGATGCAAAAAGGGCAGCCACAGGCCGCGCAACTGTCATCAGAGGGTCGAGCATGGCGTAGGAAACTGCAATAGAGTCCGCACCGGTTTCCGGAGTGGAGATCAGAAAAGAACTCGTGGCTGCGCGCGAGGCCCCGCCGCTGCGAAGCGCCGCGGCAGTGGGAAGCACGCTGCAGGAACAAAGGGGCAGGGGAATCCCGATCAGGGAAGCGTTCAATACTGAGCGAAACCCTCCTGCGCCAAGGAGTTTCGAAACGGTCCGCTCAGTGAAAAAAGCGCGCACAATCCCGGCGAGAAAGAATCCGCCGATCAGATAGACAGATATCTCTTTGGTGAATTTCCAGATCTCGAAAAGAATATCGAGAAACATAAAAGTGACTCCCTTCTATAAAAACTCCGCAAAATTTCTTCTAATATAACTACAGGCGCAATCCCCTAAAGATAAAAACAGCGCTCCGCTCAGGAACGCCGTCTTTACACCAACAGGATTACTCCGGTATCTTAAGCCCAGACTTTATCGACCGGCTGGATCATCATGCGAAGACAGGGCTTATAGTCTTTTGCCTTGACTTTTTCCTGGATATCCTCTGCGGTCTCCTCAAGTGCGCTTGCCTCGCCCGAGACCAGAAACACAGTGGCTTCCCAGGGCATGTTTTCGCCTATCGTGCCCTCGCAGCTGTGGCTGATACCAAGGGCTTCGGTCAGCTTCACATAGCAGTCCACTTTTCTGTCGGCTAACAGATGCCCGACCTCTTCTTCCAGGTCACTGCTGATTATAATCGTTAGCAGTTTCATCTTTATCTCCATCTATGTTAAATTCCTTTGTTTACTCTCTCGACTGGGCATGCTGTTCCGTATGCTTGGATCGTATTTTGAACAGGTAATATAATAGAGGCACCATGAACAGTGTCAGGAGGGTACTCACCAGCGTGCCGAAAAGCAACGAAACAGCAAGTCCCGAGAATATCGGGTCGAAAAGGATCACCACCGCGCCGACTATCAGAGTGCCGGCGGTCAGGGCAATCGGCCTGAACCGCACCGCGCCGGATTCGATTACCGCATCCAAGAGGTCCATTTCCTGGTGCAGGCGCGCCTCGATAAAGTCGATCAGCAGAACACTGTTGCGCACCATGATCCCCGCCAGAGCGATAAATCCGATCATCGAGGTGGCGGTGAAAAACGTGCCCATTATCCAGTGGCCCGGGATCACGCCTGCCAGCGCGAGTGGGATCGGCAGCATCATGATAATCGGTGTGAAAAAGCTGTGGAACCAGGCTACCAGCAGGAAATAGATCAGCACGATCACTACGGCGAACGAGGCTCCCATGTCGCGGAAAACCTCCTGGGTGATATCCCACTCACCATCCCATTTCATTGTTACTTCCTGCTCTTCCTCCGGCAGACTGGCATAGTATTTCTTGATTTCGTATCCCCCGCCCGGAGGTACGATTGCCGAAAGCGCCTCTTCCATGTCTAAAATTGCATATACCGGGCTTTCAATCTCGCGGGCCACATTGCCGGTGACATAGATCACCCGGCGCAAATTTTTCCGGTAGATTGTTTTGTGAAGCACCTCCTGCTTGATCTGGACCATGTCGCCCAGGGCTACCTGGGTTCCGGACGGGGAGGTGAGGTAGATGTTTTTCAGGTCCTCGAGGCTCGAACGCCGGGCCATGGGAAGGCGAAGCACGATTTCCACCGGTTCCTGCTCGGCTTCGAAACGTCCTGTACTCACAGCAGTGGGATTGAGCGCATAGTAGAGGGTCTGGGAAATCTGACCGGCGGAAAGGCCGTGCAAGGCCGCCTTTTCCTTGTCTACGAGAAAATTGTATTTAACCTGCTCGTCTTCCACCATCCAGTCCACATCCACCACACCCGGGGTTTCCTGGAAGATACGGCGGATTTCTCTGGCCACTGCCAGTTGATCCCCGTAGCTCGGGCCATATACCTCGGCCACGAGCGTGGCGATTACCGGGGGGCCGGGCGGGATCTCGGCGATCTTGATCCTGGCCCCGTATTTCTCGCCGATTGCGGTGATGGGTTCGCGGATACTCACGGCTATGTCGTGGCTCAGGCGTTCACGGTCGTGCTTGTGGATCATGTTGACCTGGATGTCGGCCAGTTCGGGCTGGTTGCGCAGGAAATAATGCCGGATCAAAC